>NZ_JBJGYU010000020.1:0-85098 GCF_054050155.1 Geodermatophilus sp. SYSU D00703
TGCCGCCCTTCCCCCGCCCGCCGCCCCCCCCCCCCCCCCCCCCCCCCCCCCCCCCCCCCCCCCCCCCCCCCCCCCCCCCCCCCCCCCCCCCCCCCCCCCCCCCCACCGCTCAGTCCGTGCTGGCCGGGTCGGCGACCTCGGGCGGCCACACGACGCGGAAGCGCTCGAACACCACCTCCAGGCCGTCGGACCAGTCGCCGCCGCGGACGGCCTGGGTGCGGCGGAAGTAGCGCTCGTGGCCGGCGAGCCAGGAGGCCCGCGTGCGGTCACCCTCGCCCTCGTCCGCCGCAAAGGCGTCGTCGACGCTGGCCAGCGGTCCCAGGCGCAGCTCGACGGTGCGCAGCACGCAGCGCGGCCGGCCGGTGCCGTCGCAGGCGACCCAGTGCCCGCCGATGCGCGGCAGCGGCTCGCCGGCCAGCGCCGCGGAGTCGCCGAACCGGTCGACGACGGGCGGCTCGTCCCCGGCCGGCACCGGCCGCGTGCGGCTCTCGGTGTAGGCGCGCCACATGTCGAGGGCCTCGTCGCGCCGCAGCGGGCCGGGCGGGTCGGCGGTCACCGTCGTCCTCCCGTGTCGTCGTCGTCCGTGTCCTGATCCGGCGCGGCGGGGACCGCGGAGCCGCCGGTAGCGTCCCGGACATGCCGCTGCGTGCCCGCACCCTGCTCGGACCCGGTCCCTCCAACCCCTACCCGGAGGCGACCGTCGCCCTGACCCAGCCGCTGCTGGGCCACCTGGACCCGGTGTTCCTCGGGATGCTCGACGAGACCTCCGACCGGCTCCGCCAGGTGTTCGGGACGACCAACCGGCGCACGTTGCCCCTGTCGGCGACCGGCTCCGCGGGAATGGAGGCGGCGTTCGTGAACACCGTCGGCCCGGGCGACGTCGCTGTCGTCGCGGTGAACGGCCTGTTCGGTGAGCGCATGGTCGACGTCGCCTCGCGCTGCGGCGCAGAGGTGGTCCGGGTCGACCACGACTGGGGGCAGCCGGTCGACGCCGACCGCGTGCTGTCGGCGCACCCGTCGCCGAAGCTGATCGCCGCCGTCCACGCCGAGACCTCCACCGGCGTGCTGTCCGACCTCGCACCGCTGGCCGACGGCAAGGGCGACGCGCTGCTGCTGGCCGACTGCGTGACCTCGCTGGGCGGGATCCCGGTCCTCCTGGACGACTGGGGCGTGGACCTGGCCTACTCCGGCTCGCAGAAGTGCCTCGGCGTGGCGCCGGGTCTCGCGCCGTTCACGATCAACGACCGCGCCTGGGAGCGGCGGGTCGAGACACCGCGCAGCTGGTACCTCGACCTCGGCATGCTGGGCGGCTACGCCGGCGAGGCCGCGGGCTCGGGCGGGCGCACGTACCACCACACCGCGCCCACCGGGATGGTCGTGTCGCTGCACGCCGGCCTGGGCCGCATCCTCGACGAGGGCCTCGACGCGGTGCACGCCCGGCACGCGGAGGCCGGCCGCCTGCTGCACGAGGGGCTGCAGGCGATGGGCCTGGAGCTGTTCGCCGCCGAGGGCTCCCGGCTGCCGGAGCTGACCACCGTGCGGGTGCCCGACGGCGTGGACTCCGCGGCGGTCCGCAAGGAGTTGCTGGAGCGCTACGACCTGGAGATCGGCGGCGGCGTCGGCGCGTACGCGGCCACCGTGTGGCGGATCGGGCTGATGGGCGCCAACGCCCGCCCGGACACCGTCGCGCTGGTGCTGGCCGCGCTCCGCGAGGTCCTCGGCCGCTGAGACGACTGCCCCCCGCCGGCGCCGGTCCGCCGGCTGCCGGCGGGGGGACTCGTGCCCGTCGCCGGTCCCTGACGCCGGGCCCTGAGGGCTACACCATGTCGTCGCGCAGGCCGTGCGACCGGCGGTCGGTCAGCAGCGCTCCGCACACCACCGCCAGGTCGACCAGCCCCACGAGGTGCCCGTCCTCGACCACCGGGGCGTAGGCGACGCCGGTCTCGAGCATCCGCTCGGCGACCTCCGGGACGGGTGTGTCGGGGTCGAAGGCGACGACCTCGGCGAGGTGCAGGTCGGTGATCCGGGTCTCCTCGAGGTCCCGACCGTCCGCGACCGCCTGGGTGACGTCGCTGTCGCAGATCATCGTGATCGGCCGGCGCGCGGCGTCGTCGCTGATCACCACGAGCGCGTTGTCGTGCGACTTCTTCATCAGGTAGGCCGCCGCGGCGACGTGGGCGCTGTGCTCCACCGTCGTCGCCGGAGGGCGCATCACCTGTCCCGCGACGAGGCGGCCGGTGCTGGTCGGGGCGGGGGACGGTACGGCCATGTCCGCGATCCCTTCGTGGGGCCCGGTCGTGCGGCCATTGTGGGGGCCCGGGACGGACCGGCGCGAGGGTCCGATCGCGCTCAGGCGTCCAGGCGGGCCAGCTGGTCGGCGGTCAGGTGCAGGTCGGCCGCGGCGGCGGAGTCGGTGATGGACGCCGGGCGCGACGCCCCGGGGATGGGGACGACGACCTCCGACTGGGCCAGGTGCCAGGCCAGCGCCACCCGGTACACCGACACCCCCAGCTCCGCCGCCACCTCGGCGAACGCCGGCGCGGTGTCGTCGAGGGAGCCGGCCGCGGACCCCCCGCCGAACGGGCTCCACGGCAGGAACGCCAGCCCGTGCGCCGCGCAGTGCGCCACCTCGTCGGCGGAGAACCGCCAGCCGGGGGAGAACTGGTTCTGCACGCTCACCAGCGCCGGGCCCACGATCGCGCGGGCGACGTCGATCTGCGCGACGTCGGCGTTGGAGATGCCGACCATGCGCACCAGCCCGTCGTCGGCCAGCTGCCGCAGGGCGCCCATCGACTCCTCCCACGGGGTGTCCGGGTCGGGCCGGTGGAACTGGTAGAGGTCGATCGCGTCCACGCCCAGCCGCCGCAGCGACCCCTCGCAGGCCGTGCGCAGGTACGCCGGGGTCCCGTCGAGCTCCCAGTCCGTGCCGCGCCGGGTGTGCCCGCCCTTGGTCGCCACGAGGACGCCGTCCGCGCCGCAGCCGTAGGACGCCAGCGCGTCGGCGACCAGCGACTCGTTGTGGCCGAACTCCGCCTCGTCGCGGGCGTAGGCGTCGGCGGTGTCGATGAGCGTCACCCCGGCGTCGAGCGCGGCGTGGATCGTGGCGACGGCCTCGTCGTGGGAGGGCCGGTCGGTCTTGGTGGACAGGGGCATCGCCCCGAGGCCGATGGCGCTGACGGTCTGGTCTCCGATGCGTCGCTGCTGCACGGGGGTGTCGTGCCCCGCGGGTAGCGTCGCAACCGTGAGTTCGCTGTTCGACGAGGCGCCCGCGGAGGCGACTGCGGTCGACCCCGGCGCGCCGCTGGCCGTGCGCATGCGGCCGCGGTCCTTGGACGAGGTCGTCGGCCAGCAGCACCTGCTCGGTCCGCGGTCGCCGCTGCGCCGGCTGGTCGAGGCCGACGAGCCCATGTCGCTGGTCCTCTACGGCCCGCCGGGCACCGGCAAGACCACGCTGGCGCACGTCATCTCGCTGGCCACCAAGCGGCAGTTCGTGCAGTTGTCGGCCCTGGACTCCGGGGTCAAGGAGGTCCGCACGGTCATCTCGGCGGCGAAGCGGGAGCTCACCTACGCCGGCCGGCGCACGGTGCTGTTCATCGACGAGGTGCACCGCTTCTCCAAGACCCAGCAGGACTCGCTGCTGTCCGCGGTCGAGGACCGCATCGTCAGCCTGATCGCCGCCACCACCGAGAACCCGTTCTTCTCCGTGGTCAGCCCGCTGCTGTCCCGCTCCCTCGTGCTGGCGCTGCAGCCGCTGTCCGACGACGACGTCCGCACGCTGCTGCGCCGCGCGCTGACCAGCGACCGCGGGCTCGACGGCGCGGTCACGCTGAGCGCGGAGGCCGAGGACCACCTCGTCCGCATCGCCGGCGGGGACGGGCGGAAGGCGCTGACGGCGCTGGAGTCGGGCGCGGGTGCCGCGCTGGCGGCCGACCTGGCCGAGATCGACCTCGCCACCCTGGAGACGGCGGTGGCCCAGGCCGCGGTGCGCTACGACCGGCAGGGCGACCAGCACTACGACGTCGCCAGCGCGCTGATCAAGTCGATCCGCGGCAGCGACGTCGACGCCGCGCTGCACTACCTCGCGCGGATGGTCGAGGCGGGGGAGGACCCCCGCTTCATCGCCCGCCGGCTGGTCATCTCCGCGAGCGAGGACATCGGCATGGCCGACCCGACGGCGCTGCAGACCGCCGTCGCCGCCGCCGAGGCGGTCGCCTTCATCGGCATGCCCGAGGGGCACTTCCCGCTCGCCCACGCCGTCGTCCACCTGGCCACCGCACCGAAGTCCAACGCGGTCACCGTGGCCATCAGCGAGTCCGTCGCCGACGTGCGCGCCGGCCTGGGCGGGCCGGTGCCGCCGGGGCTGCGCGACGCCCACTACGCCGGGGCGAAGAAGCTCGGGCACGGGACGAGCTACCGCTACCCGCACGACGCGCCCGACGGCATCGTGCCGCAGCAGTACCCGCCGGACGCGCTGGTCGGCCGCGACTACTACCGGCCCACCAGCCGCGGCGCGGAGGGCCCGATCGCGGCGCGGCTCGGGAAGCTGCGGGCGATCGTCCGGCGCGGTCGCTGACCCCGGCGGTGCGCGGACGGCGGTCGACGCCCGCGACTACTGTGACCACGCCGGGCCGACGCCCTCCGGAGTCCCAGGTGCAGCCCGGCTCCGGACGAGACAGCCGAGGAACAGGAGAGCCGCGCGTGACCGCAGGAGAGTGGGCCGGATTGATCGCAGCGCTGGCCCTGGTGCTGCTGGTGCTGCTGCTCGCCGTCCCGATCCTCAAGCTGGGGCGCACCCTGGACGAGGCGACGCTCACCATCCGCCAGACCCGGGAGCAGAGCGGCCCCATCCTGAGCCAGGCCTCGACGACGGTCGCGCACGTCAACACCAACCTGGAGCGGGTCGACGACATCACCGGCAACGCCGCCAACGTCTCCAGCAACGTGGCCGCGCTGACCAGCGTCGTCGCCGCCACCCTCGGCAGCCCGCTGATCAAGGTCGCCGCGTTCAGCTACGGCGTCCGCAGCGCGGCGAAGAGGAAGCGCGAGGGCCAGGCGATCGCCGAGGCCGCGCGCCGCGACAAGGACGAGCGCCGCGCGCGCCGTGCCGCCCGGCGGGCCGCGTGATGCGCCGGCTGTTCTGGCTCGCGATGGGCATCACCATCGGCGCCCTCGTCGTCCGCAAGCTGTCCCGGGCGGCGGAGAAGCTCACCCCGCAGAGCGTCGCCGGGGCCCTGGTCGAGGGCCTGCGCGACCTCGCCGACGCGATCGGCGAGTTCGGGGCCGACGTCCGGGCCGCCGCGGCCGCGCGGGAGCAGGAGCTGCGCGCGGGCACCGGCCTGGACGCCCCGCTGCCCGACGGCCGGCCCGCCCAGCTGCCGTACCGCCCGGGTGCGCACGCCGCCGACCGCTGACCTCCCTTCCCGCCCGCGGGGCCGACCGCCCCGCCCTCTCCCGACCGAGTAGGACATGCAGACCGCCGAGATCCGCCGCCGCTTCCTGGAGCACTTCGCCGCGCGCGGCCACACCGTCGTCCCCAGCGCCTCGCTGGTCTCGCCGGACCCCTCCCTGCTGTTCACGGTGGCCGGGATGGTCCCGTTCATCCCGTACCTGACCGGCCGCGAGCCGGCCCCGTACCCGCGAGCCGCCAGCGTGCAGAAGTGCGTGCGCACCCTCGACATCGAGGAGGTGGGCAAGACCACCCGCCACGGCACGTTCTTCCAGATGAACGGCAACTTCTCCTTCGGCGACTACTTCAAGGAGGGGGCGATCCAGTACGCCTGGGACCTGGTCACCGGCCCGGTCGCCGACGGCGGGCTCGGCTTCGACCCGGAGCGCATCTGGGTCACCGTCTACCTGGACGACGACGAGGCGGCCGACGCGTGGAAGCGCATCGCCGGGCTGCCCGACGAGCGGATCCAGCGCCGCGGGCTGAAGGACAACTACTGGCACACCGGCCAGCCCGGCCCGGGCGGCCCGTGCAGCGAGATCTACTACGACCGCGGTCCCGAGCACGGCCAGGACGGCGGGCCCGTGGTCGACGAGGACCGGTTCCTCGAGATCTGGAACCTCGTCTTCATGCAGTACCAGCTCGACGACGTGCGCTCCAAGGAGGAGTTCCGCATCGTCGGCGACCTGCCGCGGAAGAACATCGACACCGGCATGGGCCTGGAGCGGGTGGCCTACCTGCTCCAGGGCGTGAACAACCTCTACGAGATCGACGAGGTCGCGCCGGTGCTGCGCCGGGCGGCCGACCTGGCCGGGGTGACCTACGGCCGCGATCACGAGGACGACGTCCGGCTGCGCGTGGTGGCCGACCACGTGCGCAGCGGCCTGATGCTCATCGGCGACGGCGTCACGCCCGGCAACGAGGGCCGTGGCTACATCCTGCGCCGGCTGCTGCGCCGCGCCGTCCGCTCGATGCGGCTGCTCGGCGTCGACGAGGCCACCCTGCCCGAGCTGCTGCCGGTCTCCCGGGACGCCATGAAGGCCAGCTACCCCGAGCTGGCGACCGACTTCGCGCGCATCTCCAGCGTCGCCTACGCCGAGGAGGAGGCCTTCCGCCGCACCCTGACCGCCGGGACGACGCTGTTCGACACCGCGGTCGCCGCGGCCAAGCAGGCCGGGACGCCGGAGCTGTCCGGCGAGCAGGCGTTCTCGCTGCACGACACCTACGGCTTCCCGATCGACGTCACCCTCGAGATGGCCGCCGAGCAGGGCGTCAGCGTCGACGAGGAGGGCTTCCGGGCCCTCATGCAGCAGCAGCGCGACCGGGCCCGCGCCGACGCCCGCGCCAAGAAGACCGGCTCGGTCGACGTCCTGGCCTACCGGCGGCTGCTGGCCGACCACGGGCCCACCGACTGGCGGGCCTACGACACGCTGCGCACCCAGTCGCGCGTGCTGGGGCTGGTGTCCGAGCTGGACGCGGAGGAGGGCGCCCCGGTCGCGCCGGCCGGTCCCGGGGAGGTCACCCGCGTGGTGCTCGACCGCACGCCGTTCTACGCGGAGTCCGGCGGCCAGGTGGCCGACGCCGGCGTCCTCACCTGGGACGGCGGCCGCGCCGAGGTGCTCGACGTGCAGCGGCCGGTCAAGGGGCTGGTCGCCCACCAGGTGCGCGTCCTGGAGGGGGAGCTCCGCGAGGGCGCCGAGCTCGTCGCCGAGGTCGACCGGGAGTGGCGGCTCTCGGCGTGCCAGGCGCACTCGGGCACCCACGTGGTGCACGCCGCCCTGCGCCAGGTGCTGGGCCCGCAGGCGCTGCAGTCGGGGTCCTACAACCGCCCCGGGTACCTGCGGCTGGACTTCGCCTGGCAGGGCGCGCTCACCGGTCAGCAGCGGCACGACATCGAGGACGTCGCCAACGCCGCCGTCCGCGCCGACCACAGGGTCACCGCCAGCTACATGACGCTGCCCGAGGCGCAGGCCTTCGGCGCGCTCGCGCTGTTCGGGGAGACCTACGGCGAGCAGGTCCGCGTCGTCGAGATCGGCGGTCCCTGGTCGCGCGAGCTCTGCGGTGGCACCCACGTCCAGGGCAGCGCCCAGATCGGGACGCTCGCGCTGACCGGTGAGTCGTCGGTGGGCTCGGGTTCCCGCCGGGTGGAGGCCGTCGTCGGGCTGGAGGGCTTCCGGTACCTGGCCCGCGAGCGCGACCTGGTCCGGCAGCTCGGCGAGATGCTCAAGACGCCGACCGACAACCTGGTCGAGCGGGTGAGCGGCATGCTCGCCCGGCTGCGCGACGTGGACAAGGAGCTGGCCGAGCTGCGCGCCCAGCAGACCCTCGCCGCGGCCGGCGAGCTGGCCGCCGGGGCGAAGGACGTCGGCGGGATCGCCGTGGTCACCGGCGCGCCGGGCGGTCTGGCGGGTGGGGACCTGCGCACCCTGGCCCTCGACGTCCGCGGGCGGATCCCCGCCGACCGCCCCGCCGTGGTCTTGCTCGCCTCGGAGTCGGCGGGCAAGGTGGCTGTCGTGGCGGCCCTGAACCCGGCCGCCGTTCAGCGGGGGCTCTCCGCCGGCGACCTCGTGCGGGTCGCGGCCACCCACGTGGGCGGCAAGGGCGGTGGGAAGACAGACGTGGCCCAGGGGGGCGGTACCGACCCCGCGGGCATCCCAGCGGCCCTGCAGGCCGGCGAACAGGCGGTCGCGACCGCCGCAGGAAGGTGAGCGGAGTGGCCGACCAGCGCCCCGACGAGACCGGTCCGGTGGGCGAACGGCAGGTGCGCCGCCCGGCGGTGCCCCCGGCACGACCGCGGCCCACCCCGCAGCCGGGCCACCACAGCACCGAGGCGATCGACCTGTCCGCCGGCTTCCCGCCGGTGCGCCACGAGACGGCGCAGATCGACCTGTCCGGCGGGCTGCCGGGCGGGCTGCCGATCCCGCCCCGCCGTCCGAAGCAGGGCCGGCGGCTCGGCATCGACGTCGGCACCGTGCGCGTGGGGGTGGCGATCTCCGACCCGACGGGCACCCTGGCGAGCCCGCTGGAGACCGTCCAGCGCCGGCGCGACGAGTCCGACCTGGACCGCATCGCCGACCTCGTCGTGGAACACGAGGTGACAGAGGTGATCGTGGGGGAGCCGAGGCACCTCTCGGGTGCGTCGGGCGCGTCGGCGCGTGAGGCTCGTGCCTACTCTCGGGCACTCGCCGGGCGCATCGGCTCCGTGCCCGTGCACCTCGTCGACGAAAGGCTCTCCACCGTGACCGCAGCCAGTTCCCTCCGGGCGAACGGTCTCGACAGCCGGCAGCAGCGCTCGGTGATCGACCAGGCCGCCGCGGTGGTCATCCTCCAGGCCTATCTGGACGCACAGCGGGAGCGGTCATGACGGATCCGACCCCGTCCTCGCGGCGGGGTCGGCACGCGTCGCCCGACGTGCCCAGCGGTGCCCCCGCGACGGCGTGGATGGCCTCGATGCCGCGCCACCCGGGCGCGCGCGCCGACGACCGCAGCACCGGCCCGCTGCCCGGGAACGGCGGCCGGTTGCCGCGCCCGCCGGGCACGAGCGCGTCGCGGGACGAGGAGGGGTCGACGCACCCCTCCGCCCCGCTGCCGGACCTCCCGCCGCGGCCTGCGGGCACCTGGTCGCGCATGCGGCGGCGCACCGACGTCGACCCCGACGACGACCAGACCGTGGCCCAGCCCCTCGGCGCCCAGCAGGCCGTCCCCGGCGACGCGCCGGACGACGACGGCACCGCCGCCCCGGACCTGTACGCCTGGGACGACGACTCCACCGGCGGCCTCGAGGTGATCGGCGCCTCCGGGGCCGAGGAGCCGCGCCGCTCCCGCCGCCGGCGGGACGACGACGAGGACACCGACGGCGGTGGACGGCGTCCCGGCCGTGGCCGCCGGCGCAGCCCGCTGGCCGCCGTCCTCTCGCTGGTCGTGCTGGCCGGGCTCGTGGTGGGCATCGTGGTCGGTGGCAAGGCGCTGATCAACCTGGTCAACCCGCCCAGCGAGGACTTCGCCGGTCAGGGCACCGGCAGCGTCGAGGTGCGGATCGCGGTGGGGGACACCCTGAGCGACATCGCCCGGACCCTCGTCGACGGCGGCGTCATCGCCTCGACCGGCCCGTTCGTCGAGGCCGCCGAGTCCGAGCCGGCGGCGACCGGCATCCAGCCGGGCGTCTACGCCATGCGGTCGCAGATGAGCGGCCAGGCGGCGCTGGACCTGATGCTCGACCCGGCCACCCGGCTGTTCTCGCGGGTGACCATCCCCGAGGGCTTCACCGTCCAGGCCGTCCTGCAGCGGCTGTCCGAGGCCACCCAGATCCCCGTGGAGGAGCTCCAGGCCGCCGCGGCCGACCCCGCCGCCCTGGGCCTGCCGGCCTACGCGAACGGGTCCCTCGAGGGCTACCTCTTCCCGGCCACCTACGACTTCACCCCGGACGACGAGCCGGTGGACATGCTGCGGGCCATGGTCGCGAAGTTCACCGAGACGGCGACCGGACTGCAGCTGGAGCAGCGCGCCGCCGCCGCCGGCCGGTCCGTGAGCGAGATCGTCAACGTGGCCTCGATCGTGCAGTCGGAGACCCGGCTGGACGAGGAGCGGCCGAACGTCGCCCAGGTGGTCTACAACCGGCTGAACCAGGGCATCCCGCTCGGGGTGGACGCGGCGCTCGCCTACGGCCTGCAGAAGAACGGCAACGAGCTGACGGTCACCGACCTGGAGACCGACAGCCCGTACAACACCCGGACCCGCGCCGGCCTCCCGCCGACGCCGATCAGCTCCCCGGGTGAGGCCAGCCTCGAGGCGGCGCTGGCGCCGTCCACCGGGGACCTCCTGTACTACGTGCTGGAGTCCGAGGACGGCCGCCACTTCTTCACCGCCGACTACGCCGAGTTCCAGGCGGCACGGGAGCGCTGCGCCAGCGCCGGCCTCGGCTGCGGTGGCTGACGAGGGGACGGCGCCGAGCGGTACCAGACGGGCGGCGGTCCTCGGCCGCCCGCTGGGGCACTCGCTGTCCCCGCTCCTGCACCGGGCGGCGTACGCCGCGCTCGGGCTGACCGACTGGACCTACGACGCACTCGACATCGGCGCCGAGGACCTCCCGGTCCTGCTCGCCGGGCTCGGCGAGGAGTGGCGCGGCTTCTCGGTCACCATGCCGTGCAAGCAGGCCGCCGTGGACGCCGCCGACGTCGTCGACCCCCTGCCGCGGCTGCTGCACGCGGCCAACACGCTGGTCCGCACCGAGGCCGGCTGGCGGGCGGAGAACACCGACGTCACCGGGGTCGGCATGGCCCTGCAGCTCGCCGGCGTCGACCGGGTGGACCACGCCGCGATCCTCGGGGCCGGCGGGACGGCGGCCGCCGCCGCGGTCGCGCTGGCCTCGCTGGGCGCCGAGCAGGTCGACGTCGTCGTCCGGGAGCCGGCGCGGGCGTTCGACCTGCTGCGGGTGCTCGAGACCCTGCGCGTGCCGACGACGGTGCGGTCGCTGGAGGGCGCGGTCGTCGACGCCTCGGTCGTGGTCAGCACCGTGCCCGTCGGCGGGCAGCCGGTCGTCTCCGCGCTGCCCTGGCGGGCCGGGCAGACCGTCCTGGACGTGCTCTACGACCCGTGGCCGACCCCCCTGGCGGTCAGGGTCCAGGAGGCCGGCGGCACCGTGGCCGGCGGCCTCGAGGTGCTGTTCTGGCAGGCCACCGCGCAGGTCGAGCTGATGACCGGGCACCCCGCGCCGATCGAGGCCATGCGCGCGGCGCTCGACGCCCGCTGACCCGGTGCCGGTCGGGGAACTGCCGGCGGCCGCGGTCGCGGTGTCGGCCGCCGTCCTGGCGCTGGCGCTCGGGCCGTGGCTGGCCCGCGCGACCGTCCGCCTGGCGCACCGCGACGCCGCCGCGGTCGCCGGACCGGTCCGGACGGCCGCGACCTGCCTGGTGCTCGGCGCCGCGCTCGCCGGGGTGCTGCTCCTCGCGGGGCTCCGACCGGCCACGGTCGGGCTGGCCTGGGCCGCGGCCGCGGGGGTCGTCCTGGCCGGCGTAGACCTCGCCGTCCACCGGCTGCCCGACCGGGTCACCTTCCCGGCCTACGCCGTGGTCGGCGCCGCCCTGCTGGCCGACGCCGCCGTGCTCGGCACGTGGGCCGCGCTGGTGCGGGCGGTGCTGGCGGCGGCCGTCGCGTTCGGGCTGGCCGCGCTGGGCGCGCTCGCCTCCCCGCGGGGGCTGGGCTACGGCGACGTGAAGCTGCTCGGCCTGCTCGGGCTGGTGCTCGGCTGGGTGGGCTGGGGCGCGCTGCTGGCCGGCGTGTTCCTCGGCCTGCTCACCGGCGCGCTGGTGTCGGTGGCGCTGCTCGTCACGCGGCGGGCGGGGTGGCGCACCGCCCTGCCGTTCGGGCCGCCGCTGCTGGTCGGCGCGGTGCTGGCGCTGGCGCTGGAGGGCCCCTGGTGACGAACCGGAACGGCCACCCTCCGGGGGCCCGCCCGAGCCTGCGAGGGAAGGGGTGGAGGGTGGTCCTTCTAGAATCCGGGGCATGTTGCGCTGGCTGACCGCCGGTGAGTCGCACGGCCAGCAGCTCACCGCCATCCTCGAGGGCCTGCCCGCCGGCGTGCAGGTCCAGACCGCCGACCTCGACGTCGACCTGGCCCGCCGGCGGCTGGGCCACGGCCGCGGCGCCCGGATGTCCTTCGAGCAGGACGTCGTCACGCTGACCGGCGGGATCCGGCACGGCGTGACCCAGGGCGGGCCGATCGCCGTCCAGATCGGCAACACCGAGTGGCCCAAGTGGGAGACGGTGATGTCGGCCGACCCGGTCGACGCCGAGGTGCTCGAGGGTCAGGCGCGCAACGCGCCGCTCACCCGGCCCCGTCCCGGCCACGCCGACCTGGCCGGCATGCAGAAGTACGGCTTCGACGACGCCCGGCCGGTGCTGGAGCGGGCCAGCGCGCGGGAGACCGCCGCCCGCGTCGCGCTCGGTGCGGTCGCCCGGGCGTTCCTCCGCCAGGCGCTGGGTGCCGAGGTCGTGAGCCACGTGGTCGGCATCGGGCCGGTCGTCGTCCCGGAGGGCATCGTGCCCGGCCCGCAGGACAACCCGCGGATCGACGAGGACCCGGTGCGCTGCGCCGACCCGGCCACCAGCGCGCTGATGGTGGCCGAGGTCGACGACGCCCGGAAGAACGGCGACACCCTCGGCGGCGTGATCGAGGTCGTCGTCCACGGCCTGCCGCCGGGCCTGGGCAGCCACGTGCACTGGGACCGCCGGCTGGACTCCCGGCTCGCCGCGGCCCTCATGGGCGTTCAGTCGGTGAAGGCGGTCGAGGTCGGCGACGGCCTGGAGACCGCCCGCCGCCGCGGGTCGGTCGCCCACGACGAGATCGTGCTCGCCGACGGCCGGGTCCAGCGGACCACCGACCGCGCCGGCGGCATCGAGGGCGGCATGACCAACGGCGAGGTGCTGCGGGTGCGGGCGGCCATGAAGCCCATCTCGACCGTGCCGCGGGCGCTGTCCACCGTCGACGTCGCCACCGGCGAGCCGGCGGTCGCGATCAACCAGCGCAGCGACGCGTGCGCGGTGCCCCGCGGCGCCGTCGTCATGGAGGCGATGGTGGCCCTCGTGCTGGCCGACGCCGCGCTGGAGAAGTTCGGCGGCGACTCGCTGGCCGAGACCCGGCGCAACGCGCAGGCCTACCTCGACGCGCTCCCGATCCGATGAGCCCCGCCGAGCCGACGACCCGC
Source organism: Geodermatophilus sp. SYSU D00703 (assembly GCF_054050155.1). Taxonomy (NCBI): domain Bacteria; kingdom Bacillati; phylum Actinomycetota; class Actinomycetes; order Geodermatophilales; family Geodermatophilaceae; genus Geodermatophilus; species Geodermatophilus sp. SYSU D00703. Next base: position 13,150 of record NZ_JBJGYU010000020.1, read on the forward strand.
CCCGTCCTGGTCCTGGTGGGACCGCCCTCGTCGGGCAAGACGACCGTCGGCACGGCGGTGGCCGAGCTCCTCGGCGTCCCCTTCCGCGACACCGACGCCGACATCGAGGACGTCACCGGGCAGGCCGTGGCCGACCTGTTCGTCGAGCGCGGCGAGCCGTTCTTCCGCAACCTGGAGGAGCAGGCGGTGGCCCGCGCGCTCGCCGCGCACGAGGGCGTGCTGGCCCTCGGCGGCGGCGCGGTGCTCAGTGCCGCGACACGGGAGCTGCTGGTCGGCTACGGCCGCGCCGGCGGCACGGTCGTGTGGCTGGACGTCGACCTCGCCTCCGCGGCGGACCGGGTCGGCCTTGGCCGGACCCGCCCGGTGCTGGGCATGAACCCGCGGGCCACGCTGCGCAACCTGCTGCTGGCGCGGGCGCCGCTGTACGAGGAGGTGGCCACGCTGACCGTCCCCACCGGCGGGCGCGGGCCCGGCGACGTGATCGCCGACGTCGCGGCCGCCCTGCGCGAGCGGACGTCGTCGCGAGCGGACAGGGGCGGGAGCCAGTGAGCGAGGAACGGGCGGGGAGCGGAGCGCCCCGCGGCAGCGGGCCCGGTGGCAACGTGACCTCGCGGCGGGTGACCGTCCCCGGCGGCAAGCCCTACGACGTCGTCATCGGGCCGGGCGCGCAGGCCGAGCTGGGGCTGGTGCTGGCCGGCACCGCGCGGGCGGCTGTCGTCCACGCGCCGCCGCTGGCCGCGCTCGCCGGCGCGGCGGTGGAGACGCTGCAGACCGCCGGGGTGGCCGCGGAGGCCGTCGTCGTCCCCGACGGCGAGGCCGCCAAGACCGCCGAGGTCGCCGCCCGTGCGTGGGAGGAGTTCGGGCGCCTGGGCCTGACCCGGTCCGACGCGGTCGTCGGCGTCGGCGGGGGAGCGGTCACCGACCTGGCCGGGTTCCTGGCCGCGACGTGGGTCCGCGGCGTCCGCGTGGTGCACCTGCCGACCAGCCTGCTGGGCATGGTGGACGCCGCGGTCGGCGGGAAGACCGGCATCAACACCGGCGCGGGCAAGAACCTCGTCGGCGCGTTCCACCCGCCGGCCGCGGTGCTGGCCGACACCGACGTCCTCGCCGGGCTGCCGGAGGCGGAGTTCCGCGCCGGGCTGGCCGAGGTGGTCAAGTGCGGGTTCATCGCCGACGGCCGCATCCTCGAGCTGCTCGAGGCCGACCCCTCCGGCCGCCGGGACACCGCCGAGCTGATCGAGCGCGCGGTGCGGGTCAAGGCCGAGGCCGTGGGGGAGGACCTCTTCGACACCGGCCGCCGCGAGTTCCTCAACTACGGCCACACCCTCGCCCACGCCATCGAGCGGGTCGAGGACTTCGGCTGGCGGCACGGCGAGGCGGTCGCCGTCGGACTGGTGTTCGCCGCCGAGCTGGCCGGTCAGGCGGGGTTGCTCAGCCGCGCCGAGGTCGACCGGCACCGCGACCTGGTGGCCGCGATGCGGCTGCCCACGCGCTACACCGGCGACTGGGCGCGGCTGCAGTCGATCATGCGTGTGGACAAGAAGGCCCGCGGGGCGTCGCTGCGGTTCGTCGTCCTGGACGGGCTGGGCGACCCGAAGATCCTGGCCGATCCGGACCAGGCCTGGCTCGACGCCGCCTGGGCCGCTGTCAACGGGGAGACGACGTGACGATCCAGGTGCTCAACGGCGCCAACCTCGGCCGGCTCGGCCTGCGCGAACCGGAGAAGTACGGGACGACGACGTACGCCGAGCTGGTCGAGCTGCTCGAGGGCACCGGGCGCGGCCTCGGCGTCGAGGTGCGCGTGCGGCAGACCGACACCGAGGGCGAGCTGCTGGGCTGGGTGCACGCCGCGTCCGACTCCGGGGACCCCGTGGTGATCAACCCGGGCGGCTGGTCACACACCTCGGTCGTGCTGCACGACGCGCTGGCCGCGCTCAACGGCCCGCTGGTCGAGGTGCACATCACCAACATCCACAAGCGGGAGGGGTTCCGGCACTTCTCCTACGTCTCGCGGGTGGCCGACGGCGTGATCGCCGGCCTCGGCGTGCAGGGGTACGTGCTGGCGCTGCAGTGGCTGGTCGCCAGGGGGCACCGGTGAGGTACGCGGAGCGGCGGGAGGTGCTGCGGGCGACGGCCGCGCAGCGGGGGCTGGACGCCGTCCTGGTGACCGACCTGCTCAACGTCCGCTACCTGACCGGCTTCACCGGGTCCAACGGCGCGCTGCTGCTGCGCCGCGACGGCGGCGACGTGTTCGGCACCGACGGCCGGTACACCACGCAGGCCGGTGTCCAGGTGCCCGACGTCGAGCTGCTCGTGGACCGCGCCACCGTCGCCGCGCTCGCCCGCGAGGCGGTGCGTCGGAACGACGGCCGGATCGGCTACGAGAGCCACCACCTCACCGTCGACGGGCTGCGCGGGCTCGAGGACGTGCTGGCCGACGCCGCCGCCGGCGGCACCGTGCCGGAGCTGACCTCGGTCCGCCGGGCGGTCGAGGCGCAGCGAGCGGTCAAGGACGACGACGAGATCGACGCGCTGCGCCGGGCGTGCGCCGTGGCCGACTCCGCGCTGGCCGAGCTGGCCGCTGAGGGGGCGCTGCGCCCGGGCCGGACGGAGCTGCAGGTCGGCCGGGAGCTCGACGCCCGGATGCTGGCGATCGGGGCCGAGGCGCCGTCGTTCGAGACGATCGTGGCCACCGGCGCCAACTCCGCCATCCCGCACCACCGCCCCGACACCACGGAGCTGCGGGCCGGCGACTTCCTCAAGCTGGACTTCGGCGCGACCGTCGACGGGTACCACTCCGACATGACCCGCACGATCGTCCTCGGGCACGCTGCCGAGTGGCAGCGCGAGGTCTACGAGCTGGTCGCGGCGGCGCAGGCGGCCGGCCGGGCCGCGCTGGCGGTCGGTGCCGACGTGGTCGCGGTCGACGCGGCGGCCCGCGACGTCATCGTCGCCGCCGGCCACGGCGAGCACTTCTCCCACGGCCTCGGCCACGGCGTCGGCCTGGAGATCCACGAGGCGCCGGGCATCGGCCAGCTCGGCGCGGGTACGCTGGCCGCCGGCATGGCCGTCACCGTGGAGCCCGGCGTCTACCTGCCCGGCCACGGCGGTGTCCGGATCGAGGACACGCTGGTCGTCACGGACGACGAGCCGGAGTTGTTGACCCTCACGAGCAAGGAACTGCTGGTCCTCTAGATGGCTACCACCAACGACCTCAAGAACGGCATGGTCCTCAACCTCGACGGCCAGCTCTGGACCGTCACCGAGTTCCAGCACGTCAAGCCGGGCAAGGGCGGCGCGTTCGTCCGCACCACGCTGAAGAACGTGCTCTCGGGCAAGGTCGTCGACAGGACGTTCAACGCCGGAACCAAGGTGGACACCGCCACCGTCGACAAGCGGAACATGACGTACCTGTACAAGGACGGCACCGACTTCGTCTTCATGGACGGCGAGACCTACGACCAGATCCACGTGCCCGCCGAGACGGTCGGCGGCGGCGCGGACTACCTGCTGGAGAACACCGAGGCCGTCGTCGCCGTCCACGAGGGCACCCCGCTCTACGTCGAGCTCCCGGTGACCCTCGAGCTGCTCGTGCAGCACACCGACCCGGGCCTGCAGGGCGACCGCTCCACCGGTGGCACCAAGCCGGCGACCCTGGAGACCGGCGCCCAGATCCAGGTGCCGCTGTTCGTCAACACCGGCGACAAGCTCAAGGTCGACACCCGCGACGGCCGGTACCTCGGCCGCGCCAACTGACGTACCGCCGGCATGGCTGCACGGTCCAAGGCGCGCAAGCGGGCGGTCGACGTCCTCTACGCCGCCGACCTGCGGAGCCGGGACCCTCGCGAGCAGCTCGCCGAGGAGGTGGCTGCCGGGCAGCCGCCGGTCAACGTCTACACGGTCCGGCTCGTCGAGGGCGTGGTCGACCACGCCGGCCGCATCGACGAGCTGATCGACCGGCACGCCCGCGGGTGGTCGATCGACCGGCTGCCCGACGTCGACCGCGCCATCCTCCGCATGGCCGTCTTCGAGCTGCTGTGGGACGACGACGTCCCCGACCCGGTGGTCATCGACGAGGCGGTGGAGCTGGCCAAGACGCTGTCCACCGACGACTCGCCGGCCTACGTCAACGGCGTCCTCGGCGCCATCCTCGAGGCGGAACTGCCGACCAGTTGACACTCCACAGCACGAGGCCCCGACCGCGCCCCGCGGGCGGGGCCTCGGCCTGAGTGGGCCCCGCGGCCACGAGCATGGCGGCGACCCGGGCTGCCGAGCGCTGGCGCTGGGCGCGGCGCAGGGAGGCCCGCCGGCGAGCGGCGAGGAGGAGATCCCGGTCCGGGACGACGGGGACCGGGTCGGGCAGGGACATGGCGGGCTCCTCGGAGGTCGGTGCGACGCCGCGGACGCTAGGCGCACCCACCGACACTTCCCACCCCCCATGCAGGGTGGTCGCCGAGCCGGGGAGCCCCGGACGTGCGAGAGGCCCCGGACCACGTGGTCCGGGGCCTCTCGCACGTCCGGCCCCGTCGCGACCCTCCCGGCCCCTTCCCGGGCACCGCCGCGAGCTCGCGAGCGGTGGGGAGGAAGGGGTCCTCCTACGAGCGGTTCGGTGGCCCTGTCGCAGGGTCCCGCCGCGAGCCCGCGAGCGGCGGGGCGACGGGTCCTTCTGGGCGTCCTTCTTCAGCGCGGGGTGCGGCGCCGCTCCCAGTTGGGGTTGACCTCGTCCTCGTCCTCGTCGCCACCGAAGCCGACGACGCTCTCCATGCCGGGGGACAGGACCCCCCACTCGATGAGCCGGCTGGTCAGCTCGTCGGGGCTCATGTCGTAGATGATCGCCAGCGACTTGAGGTCCTCGGCGCGGATGGACAGCACCTTGCCGTTGTAGTCGTGCCGCTGCGCCTGGATGGTCGAGGCGTAGCGGGCCAGCGGGCCGGCCTCGTCGGCGGGCAGCGAGCCCAGCGACTCGAGGTTCAGCACGATCTTGGTCGTCGAGGTGACCGCCGAGCTCGGCCGCGGGTCGGGCAGGAGCTCGGAGACCGGGACGCCGTAGAAGACGGCCAGCTCGGACAGGCGCTGGACGGTCACCGCGCGGTCGCCCCGCTCGTACGAGCCGACCACGACGGCCTTCCAGCGACCGTGCGACTTGTCCTCGACTCCCTGGAGCGAGAGCCCCTGCTGGTTGCGGATGGCGCGGAGCCGGGCACCGAGGGCCCGTGAGTAGTCGGTGCTCATCGCTTCCTGCTCACTGTGCGTCGTCGTGGGCGAGTTGTCGTCACGGAGCGTACTGGTCGAGCGGGGCGAGCGACACCAGGACACTCCTCCGGGTGCATCGGCACCACATCGTGGCGCAACCAGCCGCGATGCGGGTCACATCCGGTCGTGCAGTACCGTCGGGCCCGGTCCGACCACTCCTTTAACGACCCGTCCCGTGAGGCGGGGAAGGAGGCCTCATGGCCAGCTCGCCCGAGCCTGCCCCGGGTCCGGCACCGGCGTCCGCCGGTGCGCCCGCCGCAGCACTCCTCTCCGCCGCCGACGTGGCCCGCGTCCTCGACCGGATGGCCCACCAGGTCATCGAGCGCGCCGCGTCGGCCAGCCCCGACTCGGCAGACGGCGGCCTGTCCGACGTCGTCCTGATCGGCATCCCGACCCGCGGCGCCCCGCTGGCCCGCCGACTGGCCGCCCGCATCGAGGCGTTCTCCGGGACGGCGGTCGACGTCGGCACCGTCGACATCACCCTCTACCGCGACGACCTGCGGCGGCGCGGCGTCCGCGCGCTCGAGCCGACGACGCTGCCCGAGGCCGGCATCGACGACCGGCTGGTCGTGCTCGTCGACGACGTCCTCTACTCCGGCCGCTCGGTGCGGGCCGCGCTCGACGCGCTGCGCGACCTGGGCCGGCCGCGGGCGGTGCGGCTCGCCGTCCTCGTCGACCGCGGCCACCGGGAGCTGCCGATCCGCGCCGACTACGTGGGCAAGAACGTGCCCACCGCCCGCACCCAGCAGGTGCGCGTCCACCTCACCGAAGTGGACGGCGCCGACGAGGTGCTCCTGATCGAAGGGGGCGACCCCCGGTGAAGCGCCACCTGCTGGAGGCCGCCGACCTCGACCGCGCCGACGCGACCCTGGTGCTGGACACCGCCGCGCAGATCGAACAGGCGCTGGCCGGCCGCGAGGTCAAGAAGCTGCCGACGCTGCGCGGCCGCACGGTGGTCAACCTCTTCTACGAGGACTCCACCCGCACCCGCATCTCCTTCGAGCTGGCCGCCAAGCGGCTGTCGGCCGACGTCATCAACTTCTCGGCCAAGGGGAGCAGCGTCTCCAAGGGCGAGAGCCTCAAGGACACCGCGCTGACGCTGGAGGCGATGGGGTCCGACGCGGTCGTCGTCCGGCACAGCGCCTCGGGGGCGCCGCACCGGCTGGCGACCTGGGTCCGGGGCAGCGTCGTCAACGCGGGCGACGGGACCCACGAGCACCCCACGCAGGCCCTGCTGGACGCCTACACGATCCGGCACCGGCTCGGCCGGCTCGAGGGCGTGCGGGTGGCCGTCGTCGGCGACGTCCTGCACAGCCGGGTGGCCCGCTCCAACGTGCGGCTGCTGGACACCCTCGGCGCGGAGGTCACCCTGGTCGCCCCGCCGACCCTGCTGCCGGTCGGCGTCGGGAGTTGGCCGGCGGAGGTCTCCTACGACCTCGACGCCGTCCTGCCCAAGGCCGACGTCGTGATGATGCTGCGGGTCCAGGCCGAGCGGATGAACGCCTCGTTCTTCCCCAGCGCCCGCGAGTACAGCCGCCGCTACGGCCTCGACGCGCGGCGCATGGCGGTGCTCGGCGACGACGCGATCGTCATGCACCCGGGTCCGATGAACCGCGGGATGGAGATCGCCGCCGAGGTGGCCGACTCCGCCCGCTCCACGATCGTCGAGCAGGTCGGCAACGGGGTCTCCGTGCGCATGGCCGTGCTCTACCTGCTGCTGGGAGGCGCCCCCTCATGACCGTCCTGATCCGAGGGGCGCGGCCCTACGGCGAGGACGCCGCCGACATCTTGTTCGAGGACGGCCGGATCGCCGCGATCGGGGAGTCGCTGTCGGTTCCCGGCGCCGACGTCGTCGACGCCGCCGGGCTGGTCGCCCTGCCCGGCCTGGTCGACCTGCACACCCACCTGCGCGAGCCGGGCCGGGAGGACGCCGAGACCGTCGAGACCGGCAGCCGGGCCGCCGCGCTGGGCGGCTACACCGCGGTGCACGCCATGGCCAACACCGACCCGGTCGCCGACACCGCCGGCGTCGTGGAGCAGGTGTGGCGGCTGGGCCAGCAGGCCGGGCTGGTGGACGTCGTCCCGGTCGGGGCGGTGACCGTCGGGCTGGCCGGGGAGCGGTTGGCCGAGCTCGGGGCCATGGCCGACTCCGCCGCGCGGGTCCGGGTGTTCTCCGACGACGGGCACTGCGTCGCCGACCCCGCGCTCATGCGGCGGGCGCTGGAGTACGTGAAGGCGCTGGACGGCGTCGTCGCCCAGCACGCCGAGGAGCCGCGGCTGACCCTCGGCGCGCAGATGCACGAGGGCGACCGGTCCGCGCGCCTGGGCCTCACCGGCTGGCCGGCGGCCGCCGAGGAGGCGATCATCGCCCGCGACGTGCTGCTCGCCGAGCACGTCGGTGCGCGGCTGCACGTCTGCCACGTCTCGACGGCGGGCTCGGTGGAGATCCTCCGCTGGGCGAAGTCGCGCGGCGTGCAGGTCACCGCCGAGGTCACCCCGCACCACCTGCTGCTCACCGACGAGTGCGCCGAGAGCTACGACCCGGTGTTCAAGGTCAACCCGCCGCTCCGGACGGACGCCGATGTGGCAGCCGTGCGGTCCGGTCTGGCCGACGGCACGATCGACGCCGTCGCCACCGACCACGCCCCCCACGCGATGGAGGACAAGGAGTGCGAGTGGGCGCAGGCCCGGCCCGGGATGGTCGGGCTGGAGCAGGCGCTGTCGGTGGTGATCGACACCATGGTCGACACCGGCCTGCTCGACTGGCGCGGCGTCGCCGACCGGATGTCCGCCCGCCCGGCCGCCATCGGTCGCCTCGACGGGCACGGCCGCCCGCTCGCCCCGGGCGAGCCGGCCAACCTGCTGCTGCTCGACCCCGCCGCCCGGGCCGCCGTCGACCCGGCCGCGCTGGCCAGCCGCAGCCGCAACAGCCCCTATGCCGGCCGGGAGCTCCCCGGCCGGGTGGTCGCGACGTTCCTGCGGGGGACGCCGACCGTGCTGGACGGGAAGGCGCAGCGTTGACGGCCCGGACGGCGAGATCGGCGATCTCGCGCGCTCGCACAGGGGAACCGAGCGAGATCGCCGATCTCGCCGGGGCATGGACGGGAAGGCGATCAGGTGAGTGAGGCGCTGCTGGTCCTCGAGGACGGCAGGACGTTCCGGGGCGAGTCCTACGGCGCGGTCGGGACGACGCTCGGCGAGGCGGTGTTCGCCACCGGCATGACCGGCTACCAGGAGACGCTGACCGACCCCAGCTACGCCCGGCAGATCGTCGTGATGACCGCTCCGCACATCGGCAACACCGGGGTGAACGGGGAGGACGACGAGAGCCGCCGCATGTGGGTGGCCGGCTTCGTCGTGCGCGACCCCGCCCGGCGCCCGGCCAACTGGCGGGCCACCGGCAGCCTGGACGACGAACTGGTCGCGCAGGGCGTCGTCGGCATCAGCGGGATCGACACCCGGGCGCTCACCCGCCACCTGCGCGAGCGCGGCGCGATGCGCGCCGGCATCAGCAGCGAGGGGCTGTCGGTCGAGGAGCTGCTCACCCGGGTGCAGGCCTCGGAGAGCATGACCGGGGCCGACCTGGCGCCCGCGGTCACCGCGAACGACCCCTACGTCGTCCCTGCGGTGGGGGAGAAGCGGTTCACCATCGCCGCCCTCGACCTCGGCATCAAGACCGCCACCCCGCGGCACCTGGCCGAGCTCGGCGTCGAGACGCGCGTGCTGCCGGCGACCGCCACCGCCGAGGACCTGCTCGCCGCCGGCCCCGACGGGGTCTTCCTCTCCAACGGTCCGGGCGACCCGGCCGCCGCGGACTACGCCGTCGAGGCCGTCCGCGGCGTGCTCGACGCCGGCCGGCCGCTGTTCGGCATCTGCTTCGGCAACCAGATCCTCGGCCGGGCGCTGGGCCTGGGCACCTACAAGCTGCGCTTCGGCCACCGCGGCCTCAACCAGCCGGTGCTCGACCGGGTCAGCGGCACGGTCCGGGTGACCAGCCACAACCACGGCTTCGCCGTCGACGCGCCGCTGGACCGGCCGACCGACACCCCCTACGGGCGGGTCGAGGTCAGCCACGTGGGCCTCAACGACGACGTCGTCGAGGGCCTGCGCCTGGTGGACGCCCCCGCGTTCAGCGTGCAGTTCCACCCGGAGTCCGCCGCCGGCCCGCACGACGCGGCACCGCTGTTCCAGCGGTTCGTGGACCTCATGGAGTCCGCCCGCCAGGGCGGGGACGCCGTCAGCCCGCCTCCCGTCGTGGAGCACAGCACGGGGGAGAAGAGCGCCTGATGCCCAAGCGCACCGACATCCACCACGTGATGGTGATCGGCTCCGGGCCGATCCTCATCGGCCAGGCCGCCGAGTTCGACTACTCCGGCACCCAGGCGTGCCGGGTGCTCAAGGCCGAGGGGCTGCGGGTCAGCCTGGTCAACAGCAACCCGGCGACGATCATGACCGACCCCGACGTCGCCGACGCCACCTACGTCGAGCCGCTGACGCCGGAGTTCGTCGAGAAGGTCATCGCCAAGGAGCGCCCCGACGCGCTGCTGGCCACCCTCGGCGGGCAGACCGCCCTCAACATCGCCATCGGGCTGTACGAGAACGGCGTCCTCGAGAAGTACGGCGTCCGGCTGATCGGTGCCGACGTCGACGCGATCAACCGCGGCGAGGACCGGCAGATGTTCAAGGACATCGTCCGGTCGATCGGCGCCGACGCCCCCCGGTCGAAGGTCTGCGCGAGCATCGACGAGGCGCTGGAGACCGCCGCCGAGGTCGGGTACCCGGTGGTCATCCGGCCGTCGTTCACCATGGGCGGCCTGGGCTCGGGCATCGCCACCGACGAGGCGATGCTGCGCCGCATGGCCGGGCACGGGCTCGCCGACTCCCCGGTGCACACCGTCCTCATCGAGGAGTCGGTGCTCGGCTGGAAGGAGTACGAGCTCGAGCTCATGCGCGACCGCAGCGACAACGTGGTCGTCATCTGCTCGATCGAGAACGTCGACGCGATGGGCGTGCACACCGGCGACTCGGTGACCGTGGCCCCCGCGATGACGCTCACCGACCGCGAGTACCAGCGGATGCGCGACGTCGGCATCGCGGTGCTGCGGGAGGTCGGCGTGGACACCGGCGGCTGCAACATCCAGTTCGCCGTGCACCCGGAGACCGGGCGGCTGGTCGTCATCGAGATGAACCCGCGGGTGTCGCGGTCGTCGGCGCTGGCGTCGAAGGCCACCGGCTTCCCGATCGCGAAGATCGCCGCGAAGCTCGCCATCGGCTACACCCTCGACGAGATCACCAACGACATCACCGGCGTCACCCCGGCCGCCTTCGAGCCGACGCTGGACTATGTCGTCGTCAAGATCCCGCGGTTCGCGTTCGAGAAGTTCCCCGGGGCCGACCCGCGGCTGACCACGACGATGAAGAGCGTCGGCGAGGTCATGGCGCTGGGCCGCAACTTCCCCGAGGCGCTGGGCAAGGCGATGCGGTCCACCGAGACGAAGGTCGCGGGCTTCTGGACGGGTCCGGCCGGGGGCGGTGGGTCGGGCGGAGACGCCGCCGGAGCAGGCGCCGAGGAGCTGCTCGAGGCGCTGCGCACCCCGGTCGACGGCCGGCTCTACCTGGCCGAGCGGGCGCTGTCGGCCGGCGCCACCGTCGAGCAGGTCGCCGCGGCCAGCGGGTTCGACCCGTGGTTCGTCGACCAGATCGCCCTGGTCGCCGAGGTCGGCCGGGAGGTCCGCGAGGCGCCGGCGCTCACCCCCGAGCTGCTCCGGCGCGCCAAGCGGCACGGCCTGTCCGACCGGCAGATCGCGTCCCTGCGGCCGGAGCTGGCCGGGGAGGACGGCGTCCGGACGCTGCGCCGGCGGCTGGGCATCCGGCCGGTCTTCAAGACCGTCGACACCTGCGCCGCCGAGTTCGCCGCCCGCACCCCGTACCACTACTCCTCCTACGACGAGGAGACCGAGGTCGAGCCGCGGGAGCGGCCGGCGGTGCTGATCCTCGGCTCCGGGCCGAACCGGATCGGGCAGGGCATCGAGTTCGACTACTCCTGCGTGCACGCCGTCCAGGCGTTGCAGGACGCCGGCTACGAGGCGGTGATGGTCAACTGCAACCCGGAGACCGTCTCCACCGACTACGACACCGCCGACCGGCTGTACTTCGAGCCGCTGACCTTCGAGGACGTCCTCGAGGTCTACGAGGCCGAGCGCGCCGCCGGACCGGTCGCCGGGGTCGTCTGCACCCTCGGCGGGCAGACGCCGCTGGGCCTGGCGCAGCGGCTCAAGGACGCCGGCGTCCCCGTGCTGGGCACCTCGCCGGAGTCGATCGACGCCGCCGAGGACCGCGGCGCCTTCTCCCGCGTGCTGGCCGACACCGGCCTGCTCGCTCCCAAGCACGGCACGGCGACGACCTTCGCCGAGGCGCGCGGGATCGCCGCCGGCATCGGCTACCCGGTGCTGGTCCGGCCCTCCTACGTGCTCGGCGGGCGCGGCATGGAGATCGTCTACGACGACGCGACGCTGGAGGCGTACATCGCCAAGGCCACCGACGTCAGCCCCGAGCACCCGGTGCTGGTCGACCGGTTCCTCGAGGACGCCGTCGAGGTCGACGTCGACGCGCTCTACGACGGCTCCGAGCTCTACCTCGGCGGCGTCATGGAGCACATCGAGGAGGCCGGCATCCACTCCGGTGACTCCGCCTGCGCGCTGCCGCCGATCACCCTCGGCGCCACCGACCTGGTCCGCATCCGCCGGGCCACCGAGCTGTTGGCGGCCCGGATCGGCGTCCGTGGGCTGCTCAACGTCCAGTACGCGGTGAAGGACGACATCCTCTACGTGCTCGAGGCCAACCCCCGGGCCAGCCGCACGGTGCCGTTCGTGTCGAAGGCGACCGCCGTCCAGCTGGCCAAGGCCGCCGCGCGCATCGCGGTGGGGCAGTCGATCGGCGACCTCCGCGCGGCCGGGGTGCTCCCGGCCACCGGCGACGGCGCCGACCTGCCCGCGGACGTGCCGATCGCGGTCAAGGAGGCGGTGCTGCCCTTCCACCGGTTCCGCACCGTCGAGGGGCAGAACGTCGACACCGTGCTCGGCCCGGAGATGAAGTCCACCGGCGAGGTCATGGGCCTCGACACCGGCTTCGGGACGGCGTTCGCCAAGTCGCAGGCGGCCGCCTACGGCCCGCTGCCGGTGGAGGGCACCGTGTTCGTCTCGCTGGCCAACCGGGACAAGCGCTCGGCGATCTTCCCGGTCAAGCGGCTGGCCGACCTCGGCTTCCGGGTGCTGGCCACCTCCGGCACCGCGCAGGTGCTGCGGCGCAACGGCGTGGACTGCGAGGTGGTCGGCAAGTTCAGCGAGGGCCCCGGCAACGTCGTCGAGCGGATCCTCGCCGGGGACGTCGACATCGTGGTCAACACCCCCTTCGGGTCGCCGGGCAACAGCGGGCCGCGGCTGGACGGCTACGAGATCCGGACGGCGGCGGTCAGCCAGGGCGTCCCGTCGATCACCACGGTGCAGGGGCTGGCGGCGGCGGTGCAGGGCATCGAGGCGCTGCGCCGGGGCGGCGTCGGCGTGCGCAGCCTCCAGGAGGTGCACGCCGCGCTGGCTGCGGCGTCCCGCTCGTGACCACGGCACCGGCGGTCTCCGCCGTCGCCCGGGTGCGCGAGGACCTGGTCGGCCGCGGGCTGGTCGACGGGCTGCCCGACGCCTTCCTGGCCGGGGTCACCCGGTTCGCGCGGCCGCCGCAGCGGGAGCTCGACGCGCTGGCGGCGGCGGCCCGGGGGCTGGCCGCCCGGCTCGCGTCCGGGGACGCCGACGACGCGGACCTGCCCCTGCTGACCCGGGTGCTGTTCTTCGCCGGGCACGCCGGGGTGCTGGCGGCCTCCGGGGTCCGGACGCCGGCCTACGACGTCCTGGGCTCCTACCGGGACAACCTCGCCACGCCGCTCGGCCCCCGGCTGCCCGAGCGGCCGGTCGCGGCCGGACGGCGCTGGCGGGTCCTCGGCCGGGAGGTCGGCTTCCCGATCGGGGTGCCGGCGTGCGTGCTGAACGGCGGCGAGGCCTGGGTGCGCCACTTCGCGGGCAACGGCTACAGCGTCCTGACCTACAAGACCGTCCGCAGCCGGGCCCATGAGCCCAACCGGCAGCCCAACTGGGTCTTCGCCGCCCGGGAGACCGCGAGCCTCCCGCCGGGCGCGACCGCCGAGGTGACCGCCGACCCGTGGGACTGGGTCGCGCCGGGCTCCCCGCAGGTCAGCACGGTGAACTCCTTCGGCGTCCCGTCGCTGGCCCCGGAGGAGTGGGGGCCGGACCTGGAGCGGTCGCTGGCCGTGCTGGGCGACGACCAACTGCTCCTGGTCAGCGTCATGGGGGAGGACGTCGACGGGGCCGGGCTGCCCGCCCTGGTCGACGACTTCGTGCGGACGGCGCTGCTGGCCCAGGAGGCCGGTGCGCCCGTCGTGGAGCTGAACCTGTCCTGCCCCAACACGCTGGACCGCTCCGCGGCCGGGGTGCGGCCGCCGCTGTGCCTGGACGCCGACGCCACGGTCGCCGTCGTCGAGGGCGTGCGGCGGGCGCTGGACGACCGCACCGGGCTGGTCGCCAAGCTCGCCTGGCTGGACGAGCCCGCCCTGGCCGCGCTGGTGCCCCGGATCGTGCCGCTTGTCCACGGCGTCGCGGGCATCAACACGCTGCAGAGCCGGGTCCGCCGCGGCGACGGCGCGCCGACCTTCCCCGGCCGGGAGCTGGCCGGGCTGTCCGGGGTCGCCGTCCGGGAGTCCGCGCTCGACTTCACCCGACGCCTGGTCACGCTGCGAGAGGCCGGCGGCGCCTCCTTCGACGTCCTGGCGATGGGCGGGGTGACCGACCCGGCTTCGTGCGCGGCGCTGTTCGCCGCCGGCGCCGACGCGGTGCAGTCGGCGTCGGGTGCCTTCGCCGACCCGTACCTGGCCCGCGACTGCATCGCGGCGCTGGGCAACACGCTGCCGCGCGCGGTGGAGGCCTCGTGACCGAGCTGGCGAGGTCACGCACGAGCACAGCAGCGCCGCGCACGAGGTCGACGAGCGCCAGCGAGGAGAGCTCGTGACCGCGCCGTTCGGGCAGCGGCTCGCCGACGCCGTCGCCGCCCGCGGGCCGCTGTGCGTGGGCATCGACCCGCACGTGTCCCTGCTGGAGCGCTGGGGGCTGCCCGACGGTCCCGAGGGCCTCGCCCGGTTCACCGACGCGGTCGTGGACGCCCTCGCCGGCACCGTCGCCGTCCTCAAGCCGCAGCTGGCCTTCTACGAGCGGCACGGCTCCCGCGGGCTGGCCGTGCTGGAGGACGCCGTCGCCCGCGCCCGCGCCGCCGGCGCCCTAGTGCTGCTCGACGCCAAGCGCGGGGACATCGGCTCGACCATGGACGCCTACGCCGACCACCTCCGCCCCGGCCACCCGCTGTACGCCGACGCGATGACGGTCAGCCCCTACCTCGGCCCCGGCTCGCTGCAGCCGGCCGTCGACACCGCCCGGCAGCACGGCGGGGGGCTGTTCGTGCTGGCCCGCACCTCCAACCCGGACGCGGGAACGCTGCAGCACGCGGTCGTGGGGGACCGGTCGGTCGCGCAGGTCGTCGTCGACACCGTCCGGGGCTGGAACACCCCCGGCTGGGTCGTCGGGGACGTGCCGCCGCTCCGACGGCCCCGCCCTGAGCCCGCGAAGGGTGGGGAGGACGGGGCCCTTCCGGTGGGCAGCCGGTTCGGGGCGGCCACCGGCTCCTTCGGCGTCGTCGTCGGCGCCACGCTGCCCGAGCTGGACGTCGACCTCGCCGGCCTGGGCGGCCCCGTGCTGGCCCCCGGCCTGGGCGCCCAGGGCGGGTCGGTGGCCGACCTGCGGCGGCTGTTCGGGGCGGACGCCGCCGTCGTCCCCACCGTCTCGCGGGACGTGCTCGCCGCCGGTCCGGACGCCGCCGCCCTGCGGGCCGCGGCCGACCGATGGGCCACCGAGCTCGCCGGTTGAGCCCGTTGCGGGATGCAACAGCGGTCGCTCCCCGCCTGGACCTGCGGTTTCCGGGACGTGTCGGCGTGTCGTCCACGGTGTGTCGGACGAGAGCGTCCGGAAACCCGGAGCCGCGCGGAACGGCCTTCGACCTGCGGGTATGACGCACGGTCACCGGATTCTGCGACACTGGGTGAACGCCAGGTCACCGAATGCTGGAATCTGGCGCTCCGAGTGGGCGTGACCTGCACATATACGGGAACTAGGTTGGCGGTCGGGCTCAGCAGAGAGCCCCGGCCCCGACACCGCACCGAGCCCCGCCGGTCGAGACGAGCGCCGGCGACGACACGATTGGGTCGCACCATGCCCCTTCCTGACCTGACCCCCGAACAGCGCGCCGCCGCACTGGAGAAGGCCGCAGCGGCCCGCAAGACCCGTGCCGAGCTGCGGGAGCGGCTCAAGAGCAAGGGCGCCACCGTCGGCGACGTCCTCCGCCAGGGGGAGACCGACGAGGTCATCGGCAAGATGCGCGTCTCCGCCGTCCTGGAGTCCCTGCCGGGAGTCGGCAAGGCGCGGGCTGCCAAGATCATGGAGCGGCTCGAGATCTCCCCGACCCGCCGGGTGCGCGGCCTGGGTGCCAACCAGCGCAGGGCCCTCGAAGCGGAGTTCGGTGGCGAGAAGGTCGCCGCCGAACAGGGCTCCGCGGAGGGCTGACCCGCTCGACGAGGCACCCGGAGGCCGAGGACGACGACGAGTGGCGAGTGGCGCCGAGGAACGCACCCCGGCACGGCTGACCGTGCTCTCCGGCCCGTCGGGGGTCGGCAAGGGCACGGTCGTGGCGGAGGTCCGGCGCCGGCACCCGGGCGTGTGGGTGTCGGTGTCGGCCACCACCCGGCGGCCCCGCCCCGGTGAGGTCGACGGGGTGCACTACCACTTCGTCACCGATGCCGCGTTCGACCGGCTGATCGCCGAGGACGGGCTCCTCGAGTGGGCCGAGTACGCCGGCAACCGCTACGGCACGCCGGTCGCCCCGGTGCGCGAGCGACTCGCCGCCGGGGCGCCGGCCCTGCTGGAGATCGAGCTGCAGGGCGCGCGTCAGGTCCGCGCCCGCGACGCCGACGCGCAGCTGGTCTTCCTGGCCCCGCCCTCGTGGGCCGAACTGGTGAGCCGGCTCGCCGGCCGCGGCTCCGAACCCCCGGCGGTGCAGGAGCGCCGGCTGGCGATCGCGCAGGCGGAGCTGGACGCCGCGGGGGAGTTCGACGTGGTGGTGGTCAACGACGACGTGGCCCGGGCCGCCGACGAGTTGGTAGGATTGTTGACTGCGCCGTCGCCCGGCACCGTTCCGAGCAGCGACGCGTCAGAGTGACGGGCCCGGTCCCGCCGCCCGACACTCCCGCCTGACGATCGCAAGGAGCACGCCCGCCCGTGTCCGGAGTCGCACCCGCCCCCGAGGGCATCACCAACCCGCCGATCGACGAGCTGCTCGAGCGCACCAGCAGCAAGTACGGCCTGGTGATCTTCGCCGCCAAGCGCGCGCGGCAGATCAACGCCTACTACAGCCAGCTCTCCGAGGGCCTGCTGGAGTACGTCGGCCCGCTGGTCGACACCGCCCCCCAGGAGAAGCCGCTCTCGATCGCGCTGCGCGAGATCAACGAGGGCCTGCTCACCCACACCGCCGGCGAGAACTGAGGGCCCCGCCCAGGGGCCCGGCCTGAGCGTGCGAAGGGCGGGGAGGGCGGGGCCCTTCGACTGCCCCCCACGCCTCGCAGGCTCGGCGCGGGCCCCTGCAGAGGAGCCGTTCCAGCACCTCGTTGTGATGGCGCCTCCGGTTGTCTCCGGGGGCGTCGTCGTGTCTGGGGAGGATGAGCGCATGGCGAGGATCGTCCTGGGCGTCAGCGGGGGCGTGGCCGCCTACAAGGCGGCCCTCCTGCTGCGCGCGTTCACCGAGGCCGGGCACGACGTCCGGGTCGTCCCGACCCCGTCCGCGCTGAACTTCGTGGGTGCGGCGACCTTCGAGGCCCTGTCGGGCAACCCGGTCACCACCGGCGTCTGGTCCGACGTCGACCAGGTGGCCCACGTGCGCATCGGGCAGACCGCCGACCTCGTCGTCGTCGCCCCCGCCACCGCCGACCTGCTGGCCCGGGCAGCGGCCGGCCGGGCCGACGACCTGCTCACCGCCACGCTGCTCACCGCGCGCTGCCCGGTGGTCTTCGCGCCGGCCATGCACACCGAGATGTGGCTGCACCCGGCCACCCAGGACAACGTCGCGACCCTGCGCCGGCGCGGCGCGATCGTGCTCCCGCCGGCCGTCGGGCGGCTGACCGGTCCCGACTCCGGGCCCGGGCGGCTGCCCGAGCCCGCCGACATCGCCATCCTGGCGACCGTGGTCCTCACCGAGGGCCCCGCCGCGCTCGCCCGGGACCTCGCCGGACGGCGGGTCGTGATCAGCGCCGGCGGCACCCGCGAGCCGCTGGACCCGGTGCGCTACCTCGGCAACCGCTCGTCGGGCCGGCAGGGTTGGGCGCTGGCCCGGGTCGCCGCCGCCCGCGGCGCGGAGGTGGTGCTCGTCGCGGCCAACGTCGAGCTGCCTGCCCCGTTCGGCGTCCGCGTCGTCCCCGTGGGGACGGCCGAGGAGCTGCGGACGGCGATGCTGGTCGAGTCCCCGGACGCCGACGTCGTGGTCATGTCCGCGGCCGTGGCCGACTTCCGGCCGGCGACCGTCGCGGGGACCAAGCTGAAGAAGGACAGCGCCGCCGAGCCCAGCGCGGTGCCGCTGGTGCGCAACCCCGACGTCCTGGCCGAGCTGGTCACCAAGCGCCGGCCCGGCCAGCTGGTCGTCGGCTTCGCGGCCGAGACCGGGGACGACGAGGCCGACGTCCTCACCCACGCGCGGGCGAAACTCGCCCGCAAGGGCTGCGACCTGCTCGTGGTCAACGACGTGTCCGGCGGGCGGGTCTTCGGCCGGCCGGACAACGCCGCGGTCGTCCTCGCCGCCGACGGGACCGCCACGGAGGTCCCCGAGGGCGGCAAGGACGCCGTCGCGGCGGCGATCTGGGCCGTGGTGGCCGCCCGGCTGCCCTGAGCGACCCGGCGGCGCAGCACGCCGCCGCGGTGGCGCGCCGGTACCGTGGGCCCGATGTCCCTCGCTCCCGCGGCGAGGGCCCACCCGTTCCCGAACGCTAGGAGCCCCGAGTGCCACGCCGTCTCTTCACGTCCGAGTCGGTGACCGAGGGCCACCCGGACAAGATCGCCGACCAGATCAGCGACTCGATCCTCGACGCCATGCTCGAGCAGGACCCGCGCAGCCGGGTCGCCGTCGAGACCCTGATCACCACCGGCCAGGTCCACATCGCCGGCGAGGTCACCACCGCCGGGTACGTCGACATCGCCGACATCGTCCGCCGGACGATCCTCGGCATCGGCTACGACTCCTCCCGCAAGGGCTTCGACGGCGCCTCCTGCGGGGTCAGCGTCTCGATCGGCTCGCAGTCCCCGGACATCGCCCAGGGCGTCGACACCGCCTACGAGGCCCGCACGTCCGGCACGACCGAGGACGAGATCGAGCGCCAGGGCGCCGGCGACCAGGGCCTCATGTTCGGCTACGCCACCGACGAGACCCCCGAGCTGATGCCACTGCCGATCGCGCTGGCGCACCGGCTGTCGCGGCGGCTGTCCGCGGTCCGCAAGGACGGCTCGGTGCCCTACCTGCGGCCCGACGGCAAGACCCAGGTCACCGTCGTCTACGAGGACGACCGCCCGGTCGGCGTCGACACCGTGGTGGTCTCCTCGCAGCACGCCGAGGACATCTCGATCGAGCAACTGCTCACCCCCGACGTCCAGGAACTGGTGGTCGAGCCGGAGCTGGCCGCCCTCGGCCTGCCGACCGCCGGGTACCGGCTGCTGGTGAACCCCACCGGGAAGTTCGTCATCGGCGGCCCCATGGGCGACGCCGGGCTGACCGGTCGCAAGATCATCGTCGACACCTACGGCGGCATGGCCCGCCACGGCGGCGGGGCGTTCTCCGGCAAGGACCCGTCGAAGGTCGACCGCTCCGGCGCCTACGCGATGCGCTGGGTGGCCAAGAACGTCGTCGCCGCGGGCCTGGCCCGCCGCTGCGAGGTCCAGGTGGCCTACGCGATCGGCGCGGCGCACCCGGTCGGCCTGTTCGTCGAGACCTTCGGCACCGGCGTGGTCCCCGACGACGTGCTGGAGAAGGCGGTCGGCACGGTGTTCGACCTGCGTCCCGGCGCGATCGTCCGCGACCTGGACCTGCTGCGGCCGATCTACGCGCCGACGGCCGCCTACGGCCACTTCGGCCGCACGGACGTCGAACTGCCCTGGGAGCGGCTCGACCGCGTCGACGCCCTCCGCTCGGCCGCCGGGGTCTGAGAGAGGACCCCGTCCTCACCCCTCGCGAGCTCGGGGCGAGCCTATGGACGGGGCCGCGGGGCCGTCGTACCCCGCGGCGACACTGTCGGCGAACCGCCCCGCTCGCGCCCTCCGGAGACCCCCCTGACCTCGGCCCCGCCGCAGCCCAGCTCGGACGACGACCCGGGCACCCGCACCCCGCGGGTGGCCCGGGTCGTCGTCGACGTCCCCCTGGCCCACCTGGACCGGCCGTTCGACTACGCCGTCCCCGAGGAGATGGCCGGTGAGGTCCGCCCGGGCTGCCGGGTGCGGGTCCGCTTCGCGGGCCAGCTGGTCGACGGGTTCGTCGTCGAGCTCGGCGACACCAGCGAGCACGGCGGCCGGCTCGCGCCGTTGGCCAAGCTGGTCTCCCCGGAGCCGGTGCTGACCCCCGAGGTCCTCGCCCTGGCCCGCTCGGTCGCGCAGCGCTGGGGCGGCACGGTCACGGACGTGCTGCGGCTGGCCGTCCCGCCGCGCCGGGCCGCCGCCGAGAAGCGGCCGGCCGCCGAGCCGCCGCCGCCCCCGGCCGCCCCCGACCCGGCCGGCTTCGCCCCGTACCCGACCGGTCCGGCGCTGCTCACCGCGGTCGCCGAGGGCCGGCCGGCCCGGGCGGTCTGGACCGCGCTGCCCGGCGAGGACTGGCCGGCCCGGCTGGTCGAGCTGTGCCAGGCCGCGCTCTCCGGCGGCCGCGGCGCCCTGGTCGTCGTCCCGGACGGCCGCGACCTGGACCGGCTGGCCGCCGCGGCGGAGGCCCGGCTGCCCACGGGCTCCTTCGTCGTCCTGCGCGCCGATGCCGCCCCCGACGCCCGCTACCGGCGGTTCCTCGACGCCGCCCGCGGCAGCGCGAGGGTCGTCCTCGGCACCCGGGCCGCGGTCTTCGCGCCGGTCGCCGACCTCGCGCTGGTGGCGATCTGGGACGACGGCGACGACCTGCACGCCGAGCCGCGGGCGCCCTACGCCCACGCCCGCGACGTCCTCGTCCACCGCGCGCACCTGGCTTCCTGCGCGGCGGTCGTGGCGGCCGGCGCCCGTACCGCGGAGGCGCAGCTGCTGGTGGAGAGCGGCTGGGCGCACGAGCTGGTCGCCGACCGCGCCACCCTCCGGGCCGCCATGCCGCGCGTGCACGCCCTCGGCGCCGACGCGGAGCTGGCCCGCGACCCGGCCGCCCGCACCGCGCGGCTGCCCAGCCTCGCCCACCGGGTCGCCCGGCAGGCCCTCGCCGACGGTGCCCCGGTGCTGGTGCAGGTGCCCCGCGCCGGGTACGCGCCAGGGCTGGCCTGCGACCGCTGCCGGGCGCCGGCCCGCTGCGCGGCCTGCTCCGGCCCGCTGGGCATCTCACCGGCCCCCGGCCCCGGCGGCTCGCGCGTGCCGGCCTGCCGCTGGTGCGCCCGGCCGGCGGCGACGTTCGACTGCCCGCACTGCCACGGCACCAAGCTGCGCGCGTCGGTGGTGGGCGCCGCCCGCACCGCCGAGGAACTGGGCCGGGCGTTCCCCGGCGCGGCGGTGCGGGTCTCCGGCCGGGGCTCCGGCGTCCTGGCGTCGGTGCCCGCCGGGCCGGCGGTGGTGGTCGCCACGCCGGGCGCCGAGCCGGTGGCCGACGGCGGCTACGGGGCAGCCCTGTTGCTGGACTCGTGGGCGCTGCTCGGGCGCGCCGATCTGCGGGCGGGGGAGGAGACCCTGCGCCGCTGGGTGAACGCCGCGACCCTGGTGCGCCCCGCGTCGGCCGGCGGGCAGGTCGTCGTCGCCGCGGACGCCGCGCACCCCGTCGTCCAGGCGCTGGTCCGCTGGGACCCCGCCTGGCTGGCCGACCGCGAGCTGGCCGACCGGCGGGCGTTGGGCTTCCCGCCGGCGACGCGCATGGCCGCCCTGTCGGGGACGGCGCAGGCGCTGGCGGAGTTCCTCGAGACCGCGCGGCTGCCGGCCGACGCCGACCTGCTCGGCCCGGTGCCCGAGCCACCGCGGCCCGGTCAGGACGGCGACCGGGAGCGCTTCCTCGTCCGCGTGCCCCGCACCGAGGGCGTGGCGCTGGCGCACGCGCTGGCCGAGGTGCAGGGCGTCCGCAGCGCCAAGAAGGCGCCGGAACACGTCCGGGTGCAGCTGGACCCGCTCGACCTGGTCTGAGCCCGGGGCAGTCACTCCGCCGGGGGAGCCGCCTCCACGGGCTCCTCCGCGGCCTCGGTGGGGGCCGCGGTTCCGGACGGCTGCACGGCGTCGGGCGGACACGGCTCGTCCCGGTCGGCGGGCCGGCTGGTGCCGTGGTGCCCGTGGCCGTGGCCGTCGCGGAACGGGTACGGGTCGGCGTCCCGGTCGTGCTCCCGGTCGCGGTCGCCGTGCGGATGCCGGCCCCCGTGGCCGCGTCCGTCGCCGTCGCCGTGTCCGTGCTCGTCGCCGTCGGGAGGCGGGGCGACCGGCTCGGCGGGCGGCGGGCTGCTCGGCGCGGGGGGCGCGGGATCGGCGTCGGCCGGCGGGTCCGGCGCGGGAGGCACCGCGGCGGGCGGTGCGACGGGTTCCGGTGCGGCGGGTTCCGGTGCGGCGGGTTCCGGTGCGGCGGGTTCCGGTGCGGCGGGTTCCGGCGCGGCCCCCTGCGACGGGGCGGGGTCGGCCGGGGGAGCCGGGGCCGGCGACGGTCCGGCCGAGGTGGCCGCCACCAGCGGCGGGACCACGACCCTGCCGGCCGAGGGCGCCGGCGCCCCCGCGGGAGCGCCGATCCCGGCGCCCGGCTGCGGGGTGGGATCCCCGTCGGGAGCGCGCTCGCGGGTGGCCGAGGCCGGCTGGATGTCCGGTCCGGACGTGGCGGGTGGCAGGACCTCCACGACCTGCGGGGGCTGCGGCACGGCGTCGTCCGGCGGGCGCAGCACGTCCCGATCGGGCGGCGCCGCGGCCTCGGGGGCTGGGAACGCCATCGGAGGCCCGGACATGTCGGTGGCGGCCGGACCGCCGACGAGGGACAGCCCCGTCCAGGTGCCGACGAGCAGGACCAGCACGAAGGCCCCCGCGATGGTCAGCGTGCCGGCCGTCACGCGGACGACCCCGGCCCAGTGCGGCTGCGGCCGGAGGACCGCCGCCGCACGCCCCACCACCACCGGCCGGTGCCGGCTGTCGGTCAGGAAGGGCGGGTGACCGGGTCCCGGGCGCTTCCGGTGGGCTCCCCGGGACATCAGGCGCTGCCTTCCCCGGGTTGGCCGGGGCGCAGGTGGCGCTCGGCCCACAGCGCCGCCTGGGTGCGGTCAGCCGCCCCCACGCGCTGCAGGATGTGGGTCACGTGCGTCTTCACGGTGCCCTCGGCGATGCGCAGGCGCCGGGCGATGACCTTGTTCGAGTGCCCCTGACGGAGCAGCTCGAGGACCTCGCGCTCCCGGTCGGTGAGCAGCTCGCTCTGTCCGCGCTCCCGCAGCGCGGCGATCACCGAGGGGGCCACCCGCGGGTCGATCGGCCCGTCCCCGGCGGCCACGGCCCGGATGCCGTCGAGGATCGCGTCGGACGAGGCGTGCTTGAGCAGGTAGCCGTCGGCGCCGGCGTCGAGGGCCTCGAGGACGCGGGGGCCCTCCCCGTACGAGGTGAGGACGAGGATCCGAGCAGGGTCCGAGCGGGATCGCAGGCGGCGGATCACGCTGATGCCGTCCTCTCCCGGCATGGAGAGGTCCAGCATGACGACGTCGGGACGGAGCTGCTCGGTCAGGCCGAGCGCACCGGCGGCGTCACCTGCCGCGCCGACGCACTCCATGTCCACGCCCTCCTCGAGGAGGCTCATCAGTCCCTGGCGGACGACCGCGTGGTCGTCGACGACAAGGACGCGGATCACGACGGGGACCCCACGGTGGTGGTCCGACGGGCCGCCACCACGGGGACCGGCCGCGGCTTCGCCGGCCACCCCCGCGGCCGTGACGTGATCCAGGTCACGTGGCAGAGGATAGGACGCGACCGGCTCGGAATGGGTCTCCGCGTTCCGGCTTGCGCCGTCCCGCGGGCCTAAGACCATCGGGGTACACCCAGGGACGGATGGATACTCCACCCAACTGGAGCGAACGCTGGACGGCGTGCCGGCGCATGCAGCTCCGCGGCCCCCCGGGGCCCTGCGGGTCGCCGCGCCCTTCATCCGGCCCCAGGTGGGCCTGCTCAGCCTGGCCGCCGTCGCGGCGGTGTGCCAGGTCGCCACCTCGCTGCTGTCCCCGTGGCCGCTGGCCCTGGCGGTCGACCACGCCCTGGGCGGGCAGCCGCTGCACGGGCCGGCCGGGGTCCTGTCCGGGCTCGGCCCGGTGGGCCTGCTCGTCGCCGCCGGGGTGGCCCTCCTCGGGCTGCAGGCCGTCGGCGCCCTGCTGGACGTCGGGACCCGGGTGTGGGCCGAGCGGGCAGCCGAACGCATGGCCGGGGCGATGCGTTCGGCCCTCTTCGCGCGGGCGCTGTCCCTGTCGCTGCGGTGGCACGACCGGACCCGCACCGGGGAGGTCGTCTCCCGGCTGACCGCCGACGTCGGTCGGATGCTCGACGCGACCGTGGCCGCGTTCACCCAGGTCCTGCCCGATCTGCTGCTCCTCGGCGGTGCCCTGGTCCTGCTCTTCGCGGTCGACCCCACCCTGGCCTGGCTCGGCCTCGTCGTCCTCCCCCTGCTGGCCTGGCTGACCGCGTGTCAACGCCGGCGGGTGCGCGCGGCGACCATGGAGGCGCGCGAGGCGGCCGGCAAGCTCTCCGCGACCGCCACCGAACTGCTGCGCAACGTCCGGCCCGTGCAGGCCTTCGGTCGCCTGGACCGGGCCGGCCGGCTGTTCGGCGAGCCCAACGAGCGCGTGGTGACCGCGCAGACGCGGGCGGCCGTCACCGAGGCGCGTTGGGCGCCGGTGTCCGGCATCCTCCTCAGCGTCGGTTCCGGCGTCGTCCTGGTCACCGGCGGGATCCAGGTGCTGAACGGGGCCCTGACGGTGGGCCAACTGCTCGTGGTGTTGGCCTACCTGCGGTCGCTGCAGTCGCCGGTCCGCAGCCTGGTGCGGCTGTCCGGTGTGCAGGCCAAGGCGCACGCCAGCGCGGAGCGCATCCACCAGGTGCTGGCCTGCACCGAGGCGGTGCCCGAGCCCGACCGGCCGCGGCCGTTCCCGCCGGTGCGCCAGGGGCTCCGGCTGGAGGCGGTGGACTTCTCCTACGCCACCGACCGCCCCGTCCTGCGCGGCTTCTCCCTCGACGTCCGCGCCGGGGAGACCGTGTGCCTGTTCGGGCCCAGCGGTGCGGGCAAGAGCACGGTCCTGTCCCTGCTCCTCCGGCTGTACGACCCGGACGCGGGGCGGGTGCTCATCGACGAGGTCGACGTCCGCGAGATGGCGACGGCGGAGCTGCGCCGCCAGGTGGCCTTCGTGCCGCAGGACCCGTGGCTGCTCGACGCCACCCTCGCGGAGAACATCGCCTTCGGGACCCCGGCGGCCAGCCGCGCCGAGGTGCTCGCCGCCGGCCGCGCCGCCTGGGTGGACGAGTTCACCGCCGTCCTCCCGGAGGGCTACGACACCCCGCTCGGCGAGAGCGGCGTGCTGCTCTCCGGCGGCCAGCGGCGCCGGGTGGCGCTGGCCCGCGCCGTGGTGTCACCGGCGCCGGTCGTCCTCCTCGACGAGCCGACGACGTCGCTCGACGCCGAGGCGGCCCGGCAGGTCGTCGGTGCAATCCGGTCGGCCACGCGGGACCGCACCGTCGTCCTCGTCACCCACGACCCGGTCCTGGCGGCCATCGCCGACCGGACGGTGCCCGTGGCCCCGTACCGGCCGTACGCGGGCGCGCGGGACACCGCTCCTCCGGCGCAGCGCCGGCCCGACGGCGCCGTGCGCGAGGGCACCGGCCCCCAGCACGCCAACCCGACCGGGCCCGGACGTCCCCGGCGCACGCGCCCTCTGAGTCCCCGCACCCGTTACGAGTCCATCGAGGGGAGGTGACACGAGATGACCACGTTCCGCCGCATCTTCGGTGAGGTGACCACCACGGTGAGCCGCCTCAAGAACTGGTGGTCCAGCAGCGACGACGACCACTGGTGGCACAGCGACGACCACTGGAACAGCGACGACGACTGTGACTGAGTCCGTCAGATCGCCGTCCCGCCGGCCGCTGGCGGGACGGCGATCGCCGTCCCAGGACCGACCGAGGAGGAGCAGTGGCAGACGTGGGCGCTGCGGTGAGGCTCGACGAGCGGGACGGCCGCCCGCGGTGGAACCCCGAGCCGGGCGGACCGCTCGTGCCCGGGCACCTCGCCTGGGGGCTGATCATGGTGGGCCCACGCCGGGAGACGTGGCTGTGCTGGTCGGTGGACCTCTGGGCTCCGGCCGTGGTCAAGGTCGTCCGCCCGGGCTGGAAACCCGTGGCGGTCCGGGCACTGGACCAGGAGGCGCGGGCTCTCATGGCGCTCCGCCACCCGGCGATCCCGCGGCTGCTGCACGACGGGCGGGCCCACGACGTCCCCTTCCTCGCCGTCGAGTACATGGACGGTCCGAACCTGTTCGAGTGCGTGGAGGCCGATGGTCGGCTGTCGGCCGAGGACACCGCCTGCCTGGGCGTCGTGCTCCTCGGCGCCGTGCGCGCGCTGCACGCCCGGAGCCTGGCGCACCTCGACGTCGACCCGCTCAACGTGCTCCTCGTCGACGGCAAGCCGCGGCTGGTCGACCTCGGTGCCGCCCGCCCCCTGGGCCACCGGATGCAGCCGTCGGAGCGGGCGGGCACGGAGGGGTTCCGCGCGCCGGAGCTGGCCGCCGAGGGTGTGCGCACGGTGACCCCCGCGATGGACGTCTACGGCGTCGGGGCCACGCTGCATGCCCTGCTGCACCCCCAGGCGCCCCGCGCCGACGCCGTCATGGACGTGGTCGCCGAGCTCACCGACCCCGACCCCGACCGCCGCCCGACGGTCGACGCCGCCATGGTCGGGCTCGTGGCGTTCGCCGGCGAGGAAGCGGCCAGGCCCTGGCCCTCCTGGGCCGACGCGCACCTGGGCGCCCACCGACCGCTCGTCCCCGGCTGACCGACTCCGGAGCGGCGGGGGCGGAGAAGGCCTCTTCTACGATCGACCGGTGAGCGTCACCCCCATCCGGCTGTACGGCGACGCCGTGCTGCGCACGCCCGCCGCCCCCGTCGTCGACTTCGACAGGGAGTTGCGCGGCCTGGTCGCCGACCTGACCGACACGATGCTCGCCGCCGGAGGCGCGGGGCTGGCCGCTCCGCAGATCGGCGTCGGCCTGCGGGTGTTCACCTGGCTCGTCGACGGGGAGCTCGGCCACCTGGTCAACCCGGTCGTGACCCCGGTGGGGGAGGAGACCCAGGAGGGTCCCGAGGGCTGCCTGTCGATCCCGGGGTTCGCCTACGACTGCCGCCGCCACCTGTACGTCGCCGCGACCGGGTTCGACCTGCACGGCGAGCCGGTCCGGGTCGAGGGCTCGCACCTGCTGGCCCGCGCGGTGCAGCACGAGGTCGACCACCTCGACGGCGTGCTGTTCGTCGACCGGCTGGAGGACGCCGCCCGCGCGGCCGCGCTGGCCGAGATCGCCGCGGCCGAGTGGTCGGGCACGGAGGCGTGGGTGCCGCGCGTGGAGGTGAGCCCCCACTGAGGCTCCTGTTCGCCGGGACGCCGGACGTCGCCGTCCCCTCCCTGGACCTGCTGCTCGACTCGCCCCACGAGGTCGCCGCCGTCCTCACCCGGCCCGACGCCCGCTCCGGGCGCGGCCGGAAGGTGAGCCGCTCGCCGGTGGCCGAGCGGGCGGACGCCGCCGGCGTGCCGGTGCTGCAGCCGCGCTCGCCGCGCGAGCCCGCGTTCCTCCAGCAGCTCGCCGACCTCGCCGTCGACTGCGCGCCGGTCGTCGCCTACGGCGCGCTGGTGCCCCGGGCGGCGCTGGACCTGCCCCGGCACGGCTGGGTCAACCTGCACTTCTCGCTGCTGCCCGCCTGGCGCGGCGCCGCCCCCGTGCAGCACGCGGTCATGGCCGGGGACGAGGTCACCGGCGCCTCGACCTTCCGCCTGGAGGCGGGCCTGGACACCGGGCCGGTCTACGGCATGGTCACCGAGCCGATCGCGCCGCGGGACACCGCCGGGGACCTGCTGGGCCGGTTGGCGGTCAGCGGTGCCCGCCTGCTGCTGGCCACGCTGGACGGCATCGAGGCCGGCGCCCTCGAGCCCGAGCCGCAGCCGGCCGAGGGGATCAGCCTGGCGCCGCGGATCGAGCCGGCCGACGCCCGGGTCGACTGGGCGCTGCCGGCGCACGTCGTCGACCGGCGGGTCCGCGGGGTGACGCCGGTCCCCGGTGCGTGGACCACCTGGCGCGGCGACCGCCTGCGACTGGGCCCGGTCGAGCCGCTGCCGTCGCCCCTGGGGCTGGCGCCCGGCGAGCTGTCGGTGGGCGCCACCGGCGTGCTGGTCGGCACGGGCCGGGGCGCGGTGCGCCTGGGCGAGGTGCAGCCGGCGGGCAAGCGGCTGCTGCCGGCCGCCGACTGGGCCCGCGGGGCCCGCCCGGCGCCCGGCGAGCGGGTCGGATGACCCGGCCCCCACGCCGGCCGGGCCGGCCGCGCCCGGGACGGCGCGACGGACGGCGGGCGCCGCGGCCGCAGCTCGACGGGGCGCGGCTGACCGCCTACGACGTCCTGGACGCCGTCACGTCCCGCGAGGCCTACGCCAACCTGCTGCTGCCCCAGCTGCTGCGCGAGCGGGAGCTCGACGCGCGCGACGCCGCCTTCACCACCCAGCTGACCTACGGCACCCTGCGCGCCCGAGGCACGCTCGACGCCGTCCTCGCCGGGCTGGTCGACCGGCCCCTGACCGACCTCGACCCGCGGGTGCTGGACCTGCTCCGCCTGGGCACGTACCAGCTGCTCGACCTGCGGGTGCCCGCGCACGCCGCGGTCGCCACCACGGTCGACCTGACCCGGGCGATCGTCGGCGCCGGGGCCTCCGGGCTGGTCAACGCGGTGCTGCGGAAGGTGGCCGCCGGAGGGGACCGCGCGGCCTGGCTCGAGCGGCTCGGCGGCGACGCGGAGCGGCGGCTGGCCCTGGCCACCGACCACCCCGCCTGGATCGTGCGGACCTGGCGGGAGGCCCTGGGCGGCGACGCCGATCTCGAGCCCGCCCTCCTGGCCGACGACGCCGCGCCCGAGGTGCACCTGGTGGCCCGCCGGGTGGCCCGCGAGCGGCTGGCCGAGGAGTCGGGCGGGACGCCGGGGCCGTGGTCGCCGCACGCCGTCCGGCTGGGCGGCGGTGACCCCGGGCGGGTGCCGGCGGTGCGCGCCGGGACCGCCGGCGTCCAGGACGAGGGCAGCCAGCTGGCCGCGCTGCTGCTGACCCGAGCGCCGCTGGAGGGCCCCGACGCCGCCTGGCTGGACGTGTGTGCCGGCCCCGGCGGCAAGGCCGCGCTGCTCGCCGCGGTCCGTCGCCCCGGGGTGCGGCTGACCGCCGCCGACCGGTCGCCGCACCGCGCCGAGCTGGTGCGGCAGGCGCTGGCCGCCGAGGACGACGTGGAGGTGCTGGTCGCCGACGGCCGCCGTCCGCCGTGGCCGGCCGCCGCCTTCGACCGGGTGCTGCTCGACGCCCCGTGCACCGGGCTGGGAGCGCTGCGCCGCCGCCCGGAGGTCCGCTGGCGGCGGACGCCGGACGACGTGGCCCCGCTGGTGGAGGTGCAGACCGCGCTGCTGGCCGCCGCCCTGGAGTCCGTGCGGCCCGGGGGAGTGCTGGCCTACGTGACCTGCTCCCCGCACGCCGCAGAGACCGTCGCGGTCGTCGACGCCGCGGCCGCCCGGGACGACGTCGAGGTGCTACCGGTCGCGCCCCTGTTCCCCGACGTCCCCGGGGTCGCGCGCGGCCGGTACGGGCAGCTGTGGCCGCACCGGCACGGCACCGACGCGATGTTCATGGCGCTGCTCCGCCGCACCCGCTGACGGCGGGGGCGTCCGGGGTCAGCCCCGCATGGGGCGCAGGTTGCGCTCGGCCCACAGCGCGGCCTGCGTGCGGTCGGCGACGCCGATCCGCTGGAAGATGTGCGTGATGTGCACCTTGACGGTGCGCTCGCTGATGTCCAGCCGGCGGGCGATGAGCCGGTTGGGATAGCCGAGCCGGATCAGCTCGAGCACCTCGGTCTCCCGGTCGGTGAGGGGCACCGCGGGCGCCGCGCCGCGGTCCCGGACGTCGCGGAGCAGCGAGCGGGCCACGGCGGGGTCGACCGGTGCGCCCCCGCCGGCGACGGTCCGGACGCCGTCGATGATCTGCTCGGCCCGCGCCTGCTTGAGCAGGTAGCCGTCGGCGCCGGCCGAGACCGCGTCGAGGACCAGCCCGGCGTCGCTGAACGAGGTCAGCACCAGCACGCGGGTCGGGTCTCCGTCGGCTCGCAGCCGGCGGATGACCGCGACCCCGTCGGCGCCGGGCATGGACAGGTCCAGCAGGACGACGTCGGGCCGCAGCTCGGCGATCATCACCAGGGCCTGCTCCCCGTCGGCCGCCTCCCCGACGCACTCCATGTCGGCCGCCGTGGCCAGCAGGTGGGTCAGCCCCCGGCGGACGACGGTGTGGTCGTCGACCACGAGCACCCGGATCACCGGGTCACCCCGACCGAGTCGGACGCCTGCGCGCCGCGGTACTGCGCGCCGGCGCCGTCGAGGGGCACCTGGGCCAGGAGCCGGGTGCCCTGACCCGGCGCGCTGGAGATCGTCAGGGCGCCGCCCGCGGCCTGCAGGCGGTCCTCCAGGGTCCGCAGGCCCAGGTGCCCGCGGACGCTGCTCGCGGCGAGGCCCACCCGGTCCATCCCGCGGCCGTCGTCGTCGACGCTGAGCGCCGCCTCGCCCGCCGTTCGGCTGACCACCACGGTGACCCGCCGGGCCCCGCTGTGCGACCGCACGTTCCGCAGCGCCTCCAGGCCGGCGCGGTAGAGCAGCGAGGCGACCGGCTCCGGGAGGTCCTCGGCGGCTGCGGCGTCCAGGTGCACGGTGAGACCCTCCCGTTCCAGGCCCTCGGCGAGCACGGCCAGCGCGGGCGCCAGCCCCGCCTCCGGCAGCCGCGGCGGGTTGAGGTCGACCAGCAGCGACCGCAGCTCGGTCACACTCTGCCGCACCCGCTCCGCGGTGCGCGCGATGAGCTCCGGGTCCGCGTTCGCCGCGTGCAGCCGGGCGACGTCGAGGTCGTAGGTGAGGCCGGTGAGGTCCTGGACGACGCCGTCGTGGACCTCACCCGCGATCCGCCGGCGCTCGTCCTCGGAGGCGTCGACGACCGACTGGAGCAACCGGGTCTCGGCCTCCTGGTGGCGGCGCAGCCGGCGGGCGAGGTGCCAGGCGATGGGGATCTGCACCGCCTGCAGCAGGAGCAGGGCACCGAGTGAGGCGGGCGCGAACCGCATGTAGGCGGCCCGCGCCGACTCCTGCACCACGTCGTAGCTCTGGTAGACCTTGACCAACAGCCGCCGCCCGGCCCCGTCCCGGACCCCCACGTGCACCTCGAGCAGCGCGCGGTCCGGGGACTCGAACCGGTTCTGCGGCGCGGTGAGGTCGGTGATGTGCGAGGCCACGTGGCCGTTGGCCAGCGCGTCGCGCTCCAGGTCGTCCAGCGGGGTGACCACGCCCACCACCCGGGGCTCGTCGGACCACAGCACCTGGCCCCGGCCGTCGAGGACCTCGATCCGGCTCACCGGCCCCGACATCGCGACCGCGTCCACGGCCGTCCTCAGGCGTTCGCGGGCCTGCTCGTCCCCGCTGCGCAGCTCGGGGGTCAGCAGCGGCGCGACCACGCCGTGGCCGACGACCCGGGCCACCCGCTCGGCCGACCGGATGCCCTCCTCGACGCCCGCCCGCCGGGACAGCGAGGCGATCAGCAGCGACAGCGCGAGGGTGGCCACCACGCCGGCCACGGTGAAGCGCGTGACGGAGGCCGCCACGGAGATCCGACCCGGACCGGCGCCGGAGAACCGGCCGGAGACAGTGCGTCCCACAGGGGTCAGGCTAGGTGCGTCGGCCGACATGAGGGGACTCCCGCGTTCCGGTTGCCGCCCCAGTACCGTGCGCCGGTGCCCTGGCTGCCCGACGACTTCGTCCGCCCGCTGCGCGCCGACCTCCCCACCGGCCACCACCTGCGGCCCATCCGCGAGGCCGACGTCGACCTGGACTTCCCCGCCGTGATGGCCTGCCGGGAGCGGCTGTGGTCGATCTACGGCGAGGCCTGGGGCTGGCCGCCGGCCACCATGACCCGCGAGCAGGACCGGGCCGACCTCGCCCGCCACGAGCGCGAGACCGAGGCGCACGAGAGCTTCAACTACTCGCTGCACGACGAGGCCGAGACCGAGCTGCTCGGCTGCGTCTACATCGACCCGCCGGAGAAGGCCGGGGACGCCGACGCCGAGGTCTCGTGGTGGGTGGTCGACCGTCTGGTCGGCACCGAGGTGGAGCGGGCCCTCGACGAGTTCGTGCCGCGGTGGCTCGCGGAACGGTGGCCGCTGCGCCGTCCCCGCTACGTCGGCCGGGACCTCTCCTGGGCCGAGTGGGTCGCCCTGCCCGACCGCGACTGAGGCGGGCCGGTCCGCGCCGGGAACCAGCCGGCCCCGCCGGACGACTAGAGCGCCGTGAGGACCCGCAGCGCGGCCGTGCGCCGCTCCCTGGCCACCGGCGCCCTGGCCGCCGTCCTGCTCGCCGCCGGCACCGGGACGGCGGCCGCGCACGTCGAGGTGAGCGCGCCCGGCGCCACCGCGGGCACCGGGCCGGTCACCGTCACCTTCTCGGCCGCGGCCGAGAACCCCTCCGGCGTGGCCGGCCTGCGCACGCGGCTGCCCGACGGCATCGACCCGGCCACCGTGTCGCTCGCCTCCGGCCCGGCCGGCTGGACGCTCACCGCCACCGCGGACGGCTTCGAGGTCGGCGGACCGCCCCTGGCCTCCGGGGAGGACGCCGATTTCGCGATCACCGTCGCGCAGCTGCCGTTCGAGGTCACCGAGCTGGCCTTCCCGACGATCCAGCGCTACACCGACGGCACCGAGGACGCCTGGATCGAGCAGGCCGCCCCCGGCGCACCGGAGCCCGAGCAGCCCGCCCCGGTGCTCACCGTGGCCCCGGGCGCCCCGGCACCGGTGACCCCGCCCGCGCCCGGGACCACGCCGTCCCCGTCGCCCGAGCCGGCAGGGACGGCAGCGGAGGAGCCGGCGGCCACCGCCACCACGCCGGCCGCCGAGGCGGAGGACGACGGCGGCGTCGCCACCGGCTGGCTGGTCGGCCTGGGCGTGCTCGCGGCCGCCGCCGGAGCCGGGGGCCTGTGGGTGCGGCGGTCGCGCGCCCGGTCGTGACCAGCGCCGACGCCGGAGGGCTCCCGGCCCCCGCCTAGACTCGGCAGACGTGTCCCGCACCCCGATGATCGCGCCCAGCCTGCTGTCGGCGGACTTCGCCCGGCTGGCGGACGAGGCCCACCGGGTGAAGGACGCCGACTGGTTGCACTTCGACGTCATGGACGGGCACTTCGTGCCGAACCTGACCTTCGGCCTCCCGGTGATGCAGGCGCTGCAGGCGGTCAGCCCGGTGCCGCTGGACTGCCACCTGATGATCCACCACCCCGACCGTTGGGCTCCGGGCTACGCCGAGGCGGGGGCGCGCAACGTCACCCTGCACGCGGAGGCCTGCACCGACCCGCGCGCCGTCGCGCGCGACATCCGCGCCGCCGGGGCCCTGGCCGGCCTCGCCCTCAAGCCCGCCACCCCGCTGGAGGAGTACCTCGACGTCCTCCCGGACTTCGACACCCTCCTCGTCATGACCGTCGAGCCCGGCTTCGGCGGCCAGGAGTTCCGGTCCGAGGTGCTGCCGAAGGTGCGCCGCGCCCGGCAACTGGTCGACACCGGGCACCTGACCGTCCTGGTCGAGGTGGACGGCGGGATCAACGCCGACACCATCGAGCAGGCCGCCGAGGCCGGTGCCGACGTCTTCGTGGCGGGCTCGGCGGTCTACGGCGCCGAGGACCCCGCCCGCGCCATCGCCGGCCTGCGCGCGCAGGCCGCCGCGGCGATGCAGGGGTGAGGGTCACCCCGGCCGAGCGCAGCGCCATGGCCCGCGCCCGCGAGCTCGGCGCCGCCGTCCTCGGCACGACCAGCCCCAACCCGCCGGTCGGCGCCGTCGTCCTCGCCGCCGACGGGACGCCGGTGGGGGAGGGGGCCACCGCCCCGCCCGGCGGCCCGCACGCCGAGATCGCGGCGCTCACCGAGGCCGGCGACCGCGCCCGCGGCGGCACCGCGGTCGTCACCCTCGAGCCCTGCGCGCACACCGGTCGCACCGGCCCCTGCGCCGACGCCCTGCTGGCCGCGGGGATCGCCCGCGTCGTCGTCGCCGTCCCCGAACCGACCGAGCTGGCCGGAGGCGGGGCGCAGCAGCTCCGCGACGCCGGGGTCGCCGTCGAGCTCGGCGTCGAGCAGGCCGCCGCGGAGGAGGGGGCGCTGGCGGCGTGGCTGACCGGCGTCCGGGAGCGGCGGCCGTACGTGGTGTGGAAGGCCGCCGGCACGCTCGACGGCCGGGTCGCCGCCGCCGACGGCAGCAGCCGCTGGGTCACCGGGCCGCAGGCGCGGGCCGCCGTCCACCGCCTGCGCGCCACCTGCGACGCCGTCGTGGTCGGCTCGGGCACCGCGCTGGCCGACGACCCGCAGCTCACGGTCCGCGACGCCGAGGGCCGCGACGCCGGCCGGCAGCCGCTGCGGGTGGTGCTCGACCGTCGCGGCCGGCTGCCGCGCACGGCGCGCGTGCTCGACGGGGCCGCCCCGACGCTGATCAGCGCCGCGTCCGGTCCGCGGGCGCTGCTGGTCGAGCTGTTCGAGCGCGACGTGCGCCGGGTGCTGCTCGAGGGGGGTCCCACGCTGGCCGCGGCGTTCCTCCGCGACGGGCTGGTCGACGAGGCCGTCGTCCACCTGGCGCCCAAGCTGCTGGGCGCCGGCGCGTCGCTCGTCGGTGACCTGGGAATCACCTCGATCGCGGACGCGCTGACGCTGTCGGTCGTCGACGTCACCCTCCTGGGCGGGGACGTCGGCATCCGGCTGCGACCGAACCGGCACACTGGTGCAGGTCGGTCCGCGGTCAGCCCGGCCGCGACCGGAGGGAGTTGATCGTGTTCACCGGGATCGTCGAGGAGGTCGGCACCCTGCTCGTCCGCGAGGAGCAGCCGGACGCAGCCCGGCTGCAGATCCGCGCGCGCAGGGCGCTGGAGGGGGTGGCGCTGGGTGACTCGATCGCGGTCAACGGCGTCTGCCTCACCGTCACCGCCGTGGACGGCGGGGACGGCGCCGAGGGCGTCTGGAGCACCGACGTGATGGCCGAGACCCTCCGCCGCAGCAGCCTCGGCGCCCTGGGCGCGGGCGACCCGGTGAACCTCGAGCGCGCGGTGACCCCGCAGACCCGGCTCGGCGGGCACCTCGTGCAGGGCCACGTCGACGGCGTCGGCACCGTGCTGTCCCGGACCCCCAGCGAGCACTGGGAGGTCGTCCGGATCGCGCTGCCGGGCGAGCTGGCACGCTACGTGGTGGAGAAGGGCTCGGTCGCGGTGGACGGCGTCTCGCTCACGGTGAGCGCGGTGAGCGCGGTCGATGACCCCGAGCCGTGGTTCGAGGTCAGCCTCATCCCCACCACCCTCCGCGAGACCACGCTCGGCGCGGTGCCTCCGGGGAACCCGGTCAACCTGGAGGTCGACGTGGTCGCCAAGTACGTGGAACGCCTGTTGGGAGCCCGGCGGTGAGCGAGCCGACCACGCGACTCGACTCGATCGAGGCGGCGATCGCCGCGATCAAGGACGGCCGCCCCGTCGTGGTGATCGACGACGAGGACCGGGAGAACGAGGGCGACCTCATCTTCGCCTCGGAGCTGGCCACGCCCGAGCTGGTGGCGTTCATGGTCCGCTACACGTCGGGCTACATCTGCGTGGCCGTCACCGAGGCCGACGCCGACCGGCTGGACCTGCCGCCGATGTACCGGGTCAACCAGGACCGCCGCGGCACGGCCTACACCGTCACCGTCGACGCCCGGGAGGGCGTCACCACCGGCATCTCCGCGTCCGACCGCGCGCACACCATCCGGCTGCTGGCCGCCTCCGAGACCAACGCCGCCGACCTCGCCCGGCCGGGGCACATCGTGCCGCTGCGGGCCAAGGACGGCGGGGTGCTGCGTCGGCCCGGGCACACCGAGGCGGCGGTGGACCTCGCGGTCCTGGCCGGGCTGCGCCCCTCGGGCACGCTGTGCGAGCTGGTCAGCGAGAAGGACCCGACCGGCATGGCCCGCGGCGAGGAGCTGCGGGTCTTCGCCGACGAGCACGACCTGCCGCTGGTGTCGATCGCGGACCTGATCGCCTACCGCAAGCGGTTCGACAAGCTGGTGGAGCGGGTGGCCGAGGCGGCGGTGCCGCTGGCGCCGGGCGTGTTCACCGCGGTGGGCTACCGGTCCTCCTACGACGAGCGCGAGCACGTGGCGTTCGTCTACGGCGACCTCGCCGACGGGGAGGACGTGCTGGTCCGGGTGCACTCCGAGTGCCTGACCGGCGACGTGTTCGGCTCACTGCGCTGCGACTGCGGTCCGCAGCTGCAGGCGGCGCTGGCCGCGGTGGCCCAGGAGGGCCGCGGCGTGGTGCTCTACATCCGAGGGCACGAGGGCCGGGGCATCGGCCTGCTGCACAAGCTGCAGGCCTACCAGCTGCAGGACTCCGGGGTGGACACGGTCGACGCCAACCTGGACCTGGGGCTGCCCGCCGACGCCCGTGACTACGGCACCGGCGCGCAGATCCTGGTCGACCTGGGCGTGCACACGATGCGGCTGCTCACCAACAACCCGGCCAAGCGGGCCGGGCTGGAGGGCTACGGGCTGAGGATCACCGGGCGGGTGCCGCTGCCCAGTCACGTCACCGCCGAGAACCTGGCCTACCTGCGCACCAAGCGCGACCGGATGGGCCACCTCCTCGACATCATCGAGCCCGAGACCGAGTCCGGTCCGGCCGACGTCCCCACCGTCCCGGGCACCGACGTGCCCCTGGGTCAGCAGGAGCAGAGACTGTGAGCGGACAGGGCGCGCCCGAGGCGCAGCCGGTCGACGCCGGGGGGCTGACCCTCGGCATCGTCGCGACCACCTGGCACGCGGAGATCACCGGCGCGCTCCTGGACCGCGCGGTCGCCGCGGCCGCCGCCTCCGGCGTCCGCGAGCCGACCGTGGTCCGGGTGCCGGGCGCGGTGGAGCTGCCGGTGGTCGCCCAGGCGCTGACCGAGCGGCACGACGCCGTCGTCGCCCTGGGCGTGGTCATCCGGGGCGGGACGCCGCACTTCGAGTACGTCTGCGACGCCGTCACCGCCGGCCTGACCCGGGTGGCCCTCGACGCGGGCACGCCGGTCGGCAACGGCGTCCTCACCTGTGACACCGAGCAGCAGGCGCGCGACCGCGCCGGGCTGCCCGGCTCCGCGGAGGACAAGGGCTGGGAGGCGACGATCGCCGCGCTGGCCACCGCGCTCACCCTCCGCTCGCTGCGCGGGCCGTCGCGGCCCACCGGCTTCTCCGTCACCCCGGCCGCCGACGGGAGCCGTGCGTGAAGACCTTCGACGCGCTGTTCGCCGAGCTCGCCGCCAAGGTGGCCGCCGGTGACCCCGCCTCCGGCACGGTCACGGCGGTCCGCGACGGCGTGCACGCGGCCGGCAAGAAGGTCGTCGAGGAGGCCGCGGAGTCCTGGATGGCCGCCGAGCACGAGGGCGAGGAGCGGACGGCGGAGGAGATCAGCCAGCTGCTGTACCGGGTGCAGGTCCTCATGCTCGCCCGCGGCCTGACGCTGGACGACGTCTACGCCCACCTCTGAAGGAGGACCCTCCTGCCCCTCACCGCGGAAGGACCCCGTCCCTCTCACCCCTCGCACGCTCGGGGTGGTGCCTCCGGACGGAGTCAGCGGCGGGACCCTGCAGGAGGGCCGACCAACCGATCGAAGGAGACCCCCGTGCTGCGCATCGCCGTGCCGAACAAGGGCGTCCTGAGTGAGCCCGCGGCCGCCATGCTCGCCGAGAGCGGGTACCGGCAGCGGCGCAGCACCAAGGACCTCGCCGTCTACGACCCCGACAGCGACACCGAGTTCTTCTACCTGCGGCCCCGTGACATCGCCGTGTACGTGGCCGCCGGCACGCTGGACGTCGGCATCACCGGCCGCGACATGCTGCTGGAGACCGCCCCGGGCGACGGGGAGGGTGCCGCCGCGGTCGAGGTCATGCCGCTGGGCTTCGGCCGCTCCTCGTTCCGGTTCGCCACGCCGGTGGAGTCCGGCGTCGACACCGTGGAACAGCTGGCCGGCAAGCGGATCGCCACCGCCTACCCCGTCCTGCTGCAGCGCTACCTGGACGAGCAGGGCATCCGTGCCGGCGTGGTGAAGCTCGACGGCGCGGTGGAGACCGCCTGCCGGCTGGGCGTCGCCGACGCCGTCTGCGACGTCGTGGAGACCGGGACGACGCTGCGCGCCGCCGGACTGCACATCATCGGCGAGCCGGTGCTGACCAGCGAGGCGATCCTGGTCCGGCGGGCGGGCTCGGAGGAGATCCCCGCCGTGGCCCAGCTGCGCCGCCGGCTGCGCGGTGTCCTGGTGGCCCGGCAGTACGTGATGCTCGACTACGACTGCCCGAACGACCTGCTGGAGAAGGCGACCGCGCTGACCCCCGGCCTGGAGGGGCCCACGGTCAGCCCGCTGCAGACCGAGGGGTGGTCGGCGGTGCGCGCGATGGTGGCGCAGGGCGAGACAAACCGGGTGATGGACGAGCTCTGGGAGCTCGGCGCCCGCGCGATCCTGGTCACCAGCATCCACGCCTGCCGGATCTGAACGAGGACCCCGTCCTCCTCACCGCTCGCACGCTCGCGGCGAGCCTCTGGACGGGGCCACACGCGACGAGGCCTCCCCGGTCGACCGGGGAGGCCTCGTCGCGTCGGGTCAGCGCTGGCGGGTGGTGCGGTCCACCAGGTCGATCGCGGTGCACAGCCCGAGCGCCATGGCCCGGCCGCTGGTGGAGCCGGTGGCCAGCAGCCCGGCGATCGCCGGGCCCAGCGGCCGCTCACCGACCAGGCCGTGCAGGACGGCGGCGTACTCGCCGCTGACCCGCCCGGCGGCGGCGTGCCGCAGCAGCGCCCGCGAGAGCTCGGTGGTGCGCCCCGCGGCCAGCGCGTAGACGCCGGCGGCGAACCGTTCGGCGGCCGGGTGACCCAGCAGCACCAGTCCGGCCATCGTCCCGGCCATGACGTCGTCGCCGGCCGGGGTCAGCCCGGGGCCGAGGCCGATCAGCCGGGCCGCGGTGCGCAGGGCGGCGTCCAGGTCGGCCCGTCGGACGGCGCCGCGCAGCGCGGCCAGCGGCCCGCCGGGACCGGCCGGCAGGCCGGGGAGGGTGAAGGCGCTGTGCGGGACGCCCTCGCCGTAGAGCGCGTTGCGCAGCTGGCGGACGCCCTCGGGGAGCAGCGCGGGGCGGGGGCTGGGCAGCCGGGGACGCGGGTCCCACCACGCGGCCGCGCTCACCGCGAGGTCCCCGACGACGATGCGACCGCCGCCGACCTCGGCCGGCGCGTCGCTGGGCAGCGCCACCAGCGGGCGGCCGTTGCTCGGGCGGAACAGGACGCAGCCCAGCGGCAACCGCGCCGCGTCACTGGTGAGGACGCCGACGACGTCGCCACCGCGCTCGCTGGGGACGTACAGGTACACCGCGGCCGGGACGCTCATCAGCACCCGGGCCGGGCGGACCGGACCGCGGAGCAGGTCGGCGACACCGGTGCTGGCGGACGCGGGGACCGCCGTGGCTGCGCGGGCGGGACGGGCGGTGCGGGCGGTTGCCTGGGCCGACTCCCGGGGGAGGGGGATGGTCGGCACTCCGGCTCGAGCGGCGCGGCCGCGTGGGGAGGTCGGGGCCCCGGGACGGGTGTCGCCCGGGCCGGCGGTCTCGTCGATGGTGCGCATGGCGGCCTCTTCACCGTGGGAGCAACGGGAGGAACCGTGGCTCGAGACCCCCCGCCCGGTCCCGCTCCTCCGCCGGAGGGACTCGGCGGCACCGCGGTGCGGTGGTCGGCCTACCATCCAGCGGCGGAATGGATCCGGGAGTCGAACCTAAGCGGCGCGTCGCATGCCCTTGTATGGCGGAAGTCGCCAAGAATGGGGTCGTTGGTCCAGGCACTCCTGACAGGATGCCGTGGTATGGCCAGAGGGAAGGGCAACTGGGACAGTGGAGTCCGTGACCCGGAGTCAGGCCACGCCGACCATCCGAACTCCTCGTAGTGACGCGACCCCGATGCGTCGCCACCTGTCGGCAGCGGAGGCGCCGGTGACCGAGAACCGCCCCGACCGGCCGAGCTGGCTCGAGCGCATGGGGCTGACCCTCGAGGAGGCCCTGCAGCTGCCGGCCCTCGAGGGCACCGACGTCGTCGCCGGCGCCGGCGGGCTCGACCGGATCCTGCGGCACATGGTGGTCGACGACCCGGCCGATCCGCTCGCCGTGGCCGGACCCGACGTCCTCGTCGTCCTCGGGGCGCGGCTGCCGCCGGCCGACGCCGCCAACTACCGGGCCCTGGTCGAGCGGCTGGACTCGATGGGCACCACGGCGCTGGCCTTCCGCCGCGGCGAGGGCCCGGCGCCGGTGCCCGACGAGGTGCTCGCCGAAGCCGACCGGCGCTCCTTCCCGGTGCTCGCGCTGCCCACCGGGGCCCGCACCGAGGAGCTGGTCTCCGAGGTGCTGGGCGCGGTCGTGGGCAAGCAGAGCGAGGCGCTCGCGCTGTCCCACCGCATGCACGACCAGTTCATCGACGTCGCGCTCAGCGGCGGCGGGCTGGCCGAGGTGACCGAGCAGCTGGCACACGCACTGGAGGGCGCCGCGGTGCTGGGCCTGGGCCCCGACCGGGAGATCGTCACCACCGCGGGCCCCGCCGAGGACGTCGCCGAGATCAGCGACTGGCTGTGGCTGCTGGACGCCGAGGCCGAGGACGAGCTGGCGCTCATGGCGCCCTCGCGGCGGCTCTCGGGCCTGCGCGCCGACCAGACCGTGGTGACCCCCGCCGACGTGCTCGCCGACGCCGACCTCTCGCCGGCCGACGGCATCCTGCTGGTCCCGGGACACCACGAGCTGCCCGGCGGGGTGGGGGAGTACGCCGTGGCGCCGATCATGGCCGGCGACCAGCGGCACGGCTGGCTGGTCGCCGTCCACCGGTCCGGACCGATGGTGGTCGGCGCCGGCGGCGTCCTCGAGCGCGCGGCCGTCGTCTCGGCGCTGTCGGTCATCCGGCAGCAGGCGGTGCACTCCGTCGAGCTGCGGTTCCAGGGCGACCTGGTCCGCCGGCTGGTCGCCGGGTCGCTGCGGCACACCGAGCGGGCGCTGGCGCAGACCCGGTCCTTCGGGTGGCGGCTGGACGGGCCGGTCGTCGTCCTGGTGGCCGCGACCGAGACCGCCGTCGACCCGCAGGCCGACCCCACCCGCGCCCTCGACGTCCTCGACCGGCTGGCCGACGGCTGGCGCTCGGCGCTGGAGACGGAGGTCTCCGGCGCGGCGGTCGCCGGGCTGTCCACCGAGATCGTCACCGTGCTGCCGCTGGACGGGCGGACGCCGGACGAGATCACCTCACTGGTGTCCGCGGTGACCTCGCGGGTCAACGCCCGCGTGCGCCGGGTCGGGCGGGTGCTGGGCACCGGCATCGGCCGGCCGGCCGGCTCGCTGTCGGCGCTGGGGGAGGCGCACCAGCAGGCGTCGCGGGCGCTGAGCGTGGGGCAGGAGATCCACGGTCCGCAGGCGGTGACCCACTTCGACCAGCTCGGGGTGTTCCGGCTCCTGTCGCTGATCCCCGACAGCACCGAGCTGCGCAACTACGTCGACGAGGTGCTGGGGTCGCTGGCCGACGCCGCCGATCCCGACTCCGCCGACCTGCGGGAGACGCTGCGGGTGCTGCTGGAGACCAACCTCAACGTGGCGGAGTCCGCCCGGCGGTTGCACTTCCACTACAACACGATGCGCTACCGGATCGGCAAGCTCGAGCGGCTGCTCGGGCCCTTCACCACCGACCCGACGCTGCGGCTGAACCTGCTGCTGGCCCTCCACGCGGCCCGCATGCGCGGGCTGGACCAGCCGCACCGGCCGCCGGTGGACGCCGCCCTGGGCCTGCCCCCGGACGAGGGTCTGGACGCGCTGATCTGAGCCCGCCATGGTCTGCGGCGTGGGTACCGACGTCGCGGCGCTGATCGGGCGCATGACCGATCTTCAGGCGCCGCTGGAGGCCGACCGGGACCCGGCCCGGTTCTTCCACGGTGTCTACCTGCGGACGACGGAGGCGGTCGCGGCGGCCATCCGCGGCGGTGAGTTCGAGGACCCGGTGTGGGTCGAGGGGTGGGACGTCGACTTCGCCGGGCTCTACCTCGACGCGCTGGCCGCGCACCGCAGCGACCCGGCCGCCCCGCCCCGGCCCTGGCGGCTGGCGTTCGGAGCCCGGCCCGGCCTGCCGCCGGAGGCGCACGTGCTGCTGGGCATGAACGCGCACATCAACTACGACCTGCCGCAGTCGCTGGTGCGGGTCATCCCGGCGGAGGACTTCGACGACCCGGACCTGCTCGCCCGGCGGCGGCGCGACCACGAGCGCATCGACCGGGTGCTGGCCGCCCGGGTGGCCGTGGAGGACGGCGAGCTGCACCGCGCCGGAGGCCGGCGCACACTCCTCGACCGGGCGCTCTCCCCGGCCAACCGCACGGCCAGCCAGGTCTTCCTGCGCGAGTCGCGGCGCAAGGTGTGGGCCAACGCGGTGCAGCTGGACCGGGCCCGGCGCCGCGGCCCGGACGACTACACCCGCCGGGTGTGCGAGCTGGAGGAGGCCGCCGCGGCCCGCGTGCGGGACCTGCTGCGGCCCGGGCCGGTGCTGCTGCGGCTGGCGGTCCGGGGGTTCGGCGTCCGCCTGGCCTGACCCCGCGCGCGCCGCGGACGGCCGGATCGGCGAGGCTGGGGCGCGGGCGCGCACGAGGCGGCCCGGGAGGGAGAGCACGCATGACCGAGGTCGCCCGTCCACTCGCCGGCCGGGTCGCGCTGGTCACCGGCGCGTCGTCCGGCATCGGGGAGGCCACCGCCGTGGCCCTGGCGCAGGCCGGTGCCGCCGTCGCGCTGGGGGCGCGCCGCAGGGACCGGCTGGAGGCGCTGGCCGGGAAGTTGCGCGGGGACGGCGCGGCGGTGCTGACGCTCGACCTCGACGTCACCGACGAGGCCGCGTGCGCCGACGCCGTCCGCCGGACCCGGGAGGAGCTGGGCGGGCTGGACGTCCTGGTGAACAACGCCGGGGTGATGCTGCTCGGCACCATCGTCGGCGCCGACCCCGAGGACTGGCGCCGGATGGTGCAGACCAACGTGATGGGCGTCCTCTACACGACCCACGCGGCGATCGACGGGATGCTCGAGCAGGGCTCCGGCGACGTCGTGAACGTCTCCAGCGTCGCCGGCCGGACCGCCCGGAAGGGGGCCGGTGTCTACAACGCGAGCAAGTGGGCGGTGAACGCCTTCAGCGAGTCGCTGCGCCAGGAGGTCACCGCGCGCGGGGTCCGCGTCTCGCTGGTCGAGCCGGGGGCGGTGGCCACCGAGCTGTCCAGCCACATCACCCAGCCCGAGGCGCGCGAGGCCTCCCGGCAGATGGCCGAGAGCATGCGCACGCTGCAGGCAGACGACGTCGCCCGGGCGATCGTCTACGTGGTCACCCAGCCGCCGCACGTCGCGGTCAACGAGGTGCTGGTGCGCCCCACCGACCAGGAGCGTTGAGCGGAGGGGCAGGGGCGCGGGCACCGCGCCCCTGCCCCTCCGCCTCAGTCGTGGAAGACCTCGATGCGGGCGCCCATCTCCACCAGGCGCTCGTAGAGCTGCTCGTAGCCGCGGGCGATGATGTCGACGTTGCGCAGCACCGACGTCCCCTTGGCGGCGAGCATCGCCAGGAGGATGCAGACCGCCGGGCGCAGCGCGGGCGGGCAGACCACCTCGGCGCTCGACCACCGGGTCGGGCCGCTGACCAGCACCCGGTGCGGGTCGAGCAGGCGGACGTCGGCGCCGAGCCGGGTCAGGTCGGACAGGTGGATCGCCCGGTTGTCGTAGACCCAGTCGTGGATCAGCGTCGACCCGCCGGCCGCCGCCGCGATGACGGCGAAGAACGGCAGGTTGTCGATGTTGAGGCCCGGGAACGGCATCGGGTGGATCTTGTCGATCGGGGCCTTGAGCTCCGAGGGCTCGATCGTGACGTCGGCGAGCCGGGTGTGCCCGTTGTCCGCGAGGTACTCGGCGGAGAGGGAGTAGCGCAGGCCCATCTCGGCGAGGACGGCGAGCTCGATCTCCAGGAAGTCGATCGGCGCGCGCTGGACGGTCAGCTCCGAGCCGGTGACGATGCCGGCCGTGAGCAGGCTCATGGCCTCGACCGGGTCCTCGCTGATCGTGTAGTCGACGTCGGCGTCGAGCACCGGCCGCCCGCGGACGACGAGGGTGGTGGTGCCCAGTCCCTCGATGCCGACACCGAGCAGCTGCAGGTACAGGCAGAGGTCCTGGACCATGTAGTTGGAGCTCGCGTTGCGGATGGTCGTCGTCCCGTCGGTGCGGGCGGCGGCGAGCAGGGCGTTCTCGGTGACGGTGTCGCCGCGCTCGGTCAGCACGATGGTGCGGTCCGCGCTGGTCGGCGCGGTGACCGTCGCGTGGTACTCGCCGGCGCGCGCCTCCACCTCCAGGCCGAACGGGCGCAGCGCGATCATGTGCGGCTGCACGGTGCGGGTGCCCAGGTCGCAGCCGCCGGCGTAGGGCAGGTCGAAGCGCGGGGCGCGGTGCAGCAGCGGGCCCAGGAACATGATGATGCTGCGGGTGCGGCGGGCCGCGTCGGCGTCGATGCCGGCCAGGTCCAGCTCGTCGGGGACGACGAGGGTCAGGTCGCGGCCGGCGCCGTCCCAGGTGGCCGAGACGCCGATGGAGCGCAGCACGTCGAGGATGCGCTCGACCTCGACGATGCGGGCGACGTTGCGCAGCGTCGTCCGGCCGCGGTTGAGCAGCGCCGCGCACAGCAGGGCGACGGCGGCGTTCTTGGAGGACTTCACCGTGACGCTCCCGCGCAGCGGGGCGCCGCCGGTGACCCGCAGGTGGGTGGGGCCGGAGGGTCCGACGGTGAACAGCTCGCGCTCCAGGGCCTCGGAGAGCCGGCCCAGGAGGTCGAGGGTGAGGTT
The DNA here is from genome assembly GCF_054050155.1 of Geodermatophilus sp. SYSU D00703. Taxonomy (NCBI): domain Bacteria; kingdom Bacillati; phylum Actinomycetota; class Actinomycetes; order Geodermatophilales; family Geodermatophilaceae; genus Geodermatophilus; species Geodermatophilus sp. SYSU D00703. The sequence continues at coordinate 57,904 of NZ_JBJGYU010000020.1, forward strand.
CTGGCCGCCCTGCTCGATGCGGGCGATGGCACTCTGGCTGGTGCCCAGGCGCTCGGCGAGCTGCTGCTGGGTGAGCCCGTGGTGGCGGCGGGCGTCGCGGACGAGGAGCCCGATGCGCTGCATGGCGCTGGACTCGTGCGCCGGGAGGGCAGCGCTGGACTCGTGCGCCGGGAGGGCAGCGCTGGCCTCGGGGTCGGGAGCGGGGGTGCTCGCGGTGTCGGGGGGAGCCGGGTCGAGAGCGGTCACCGCAGCAGTATCTCGCATGTGAGATACGCGGACGGTAGGCGCGCCGCGTGCGCGGGACGAACCGGTCCGGTCACACTGCGCCCATGGACGTTCTCGTGACGGGAGGCACCGGGCAGCTCGGCCGGAGGGTCGTCGAGCGGATGCAGGGAGCCGGCCACCGCGTGCGGCAGCTGTCCCGCCGCGGCACCGGGCCCGGTGGGGTGCGCGGTGACCTCGCCACCGGCCGCGACCTGCCGGCGGCGCTGGCCGGCGCGGAGGTGGTCGTGCACGCGGCCAGCGACGCGCGGGGGGACTACTGGCAGACCGACGTCGCCGGCACCCGGCGGCTGGTCCAGGCGGTGGACCGCGCGCGGCTGCGGCACCTGGTCTACGTCTCCATCGTCGGTGTCGACCGCATCCCGTTCGGCTACTACCGCGCCAAGTTCGCCGCGGAGCAGGTGCTGCTCGCCTCCGGTCTCCCGGTCACGCTGCTGCGGATCACCCAGTTCCACACCTTCGTCGACGAGCTGCTCGCCACGGCCCGGCGCGGACCGGTGCTGCCGGTCCCGATGGGCTGGCGGGCTCAGCCGGTGGACGTCGGCGAGGCCGCCGAGTACGCGGCCGCCGTGGCGGCCGGCTCACCGGCGGGGGACGTCGTCGAGTACGGCGGGCCGGAGGAGCTGACCGCCGCAGACATGGCGCGGGCCTGGGCGGCCGCCCGCGAGCCCGGCGCCCACGTGGTGGCGACGCCGGTGCCCGGGCGGCTGTCGTCCGCCTTCCGCGACGGCGCGGCACTGCCCACCCGCGGCGACCGCGGCCGGCGCACCTACGGCGAGCACCTGCAGGCGTAGGGCGTGTCCGACGGACCTCCCGCCTCGGGAGCACCGCCCAGGCGGCGCTCCGCAGCGTTCGAGGAGTCGTCGGACACGACCCCGGTGTCCGACGACTCCTCGGCCTTGCGGAGCATCCACCTGTCCGACGCTCCCTTCGCCATGGGTCCGTCGGACACGCCCTGGCGACCGCAGCGTTCCTGCCCGTTCCCGCAACGGGCAGGACGGCGTCCGGGAACCGCCGGAGGGACGTCGGTGCCCGGCCCTAGGGTCGCTGGACGTGGAGAGTCCCCGCGTCCCCGTCCTCGCCGCCGTCGCCGTCACCCTGCTGGCCTGGGCGTCGGCGTTCGTCGGGATCCGCGCGGTGGGCGCCGACCTCTCACCGGGCGCGCTGGCGCTGGGCCGGCTGGGAGTCGGGACGGCGGTGCTGGCGCTCCTGTGGGCGGTCACCGGTCGCGGCTGGATGGCGCCGACCCGGCGGGAGTGGGCGCTGCTCGCGGTGTGCGGCGTCGGCTGGTTCGGCGTCTACAACGTGGCGCTCAACGCCGCCGAGCAGCACCTGGACGCCGGGACGACGGCGATGCTGGTGAACGTCGGCCCGATCCTCATCGCCGTCCTCGCCGGCCTGCTGCTGGGGGAGGGGTTCCCGCGCCGGTTGCTCGCAGGCATCGCCGTCGCCTTCGCCGGGGTGCTGCTCATCGGACTGGCCACCCGCGGGGCCGACGCCGACGTGCTGGGCGTCGGCTTCTGCCTGGTGGCGGCGCTGACCTACGCGGGCGGGGTGGTGGCACAGAAACCGGTGCTGCGCCGGCTGCCGCCGCTGCAGGTCACGCTCACCGCCTGCGCCATCGGCGCGCTGTGCTGCCTGCCGTGGGCGGGCGCGCTCGCCGGTGAGCTGGCCGCCGCGCCGGCCGGGTCGGTCGCCGGCGTCGTCTACCTCGGCGCGGTGCCGACGGCCCTGGCCTTCAGCACGTGGGCGTACGCGCTGGCCCGGATGGACGCCGGGACGTTGGGGGTCACCACGTACCTGGTGCCGCCGCTGGTGATCGCGCTGGGCTGGCTGCTGCTCGACGAGGTGCCGCCGGTGCTCGCCGTCGTCGGCGGCGCGGTGTGCCTGGCCGGTGTCGCGCTGGCCCGGCACCGCCCGCGGGTCCGGCGGGCGCCGGCAGCGCAGGAGGCCGGGACACCGGCCTGACGGCGCCGCCCGCGGCTGCCAGGCTGCCGGTCATGACCCTGCTCGTCGTTCGCGAGGCCCGGTTGCGCGACGGTGACGTCGTCGACGTCCACTGCGCCGACGGGCGGGTGACCGGCCTGCCCCCGGCCGGGGAGGTCCCGGTCCCGCCGGGAGCGCGGGTGCTGCCGGCGGACGGCGGCCTGGTCACCGAGCCCTTCGTCGACGCCCACCTGCACCTGGACAAGGTCCACACGCTGCCGCTGATCGGGGACGCCGCACTGCGGGCCTACACCGCCGACGGCATGGCCGGCTCGGCGACCGCGATCGACCTGGCCAGCGCCGTCAAGCGGCACTACACGGTGGAGGGCCTGCTGCCCGCCGTGCGGCAGGCGCTCGACGACGGGCTGCGCCACGGCGTGCTGCACGTGCAGGCCTTCGCCGACGTGGACACCGCCGCCGGGCTGGTGGGGGTGCAGGCGGTCCTGGCCGCCCGCGACGAGTTCCGCGGCCGGGTGGACGTCGCGGTGGTCGCCTTCCCCCAGGACGGCGTGCTGCGCGACCCGGGCGCGGCCGAGCTGGTGGAGGAGGCGCTGGCGCTCGGGGCCGACGTCGTGGGCGGCATCCCGTGGATCGAGGCGACCGAGGCCGACCAGCGCGCCCACGTCGAGTGGGCCTGCGCGCTGGCCGCCCGGCAGGGGCGCCGGGTGGCGATGCTCACCGACGACGCCCCCGACCCGCGGTACGCGACCACCGCGATGCTGGCCGAGGCGCTGCTGCGGCACGGCCTGGCCGGGCGGGGCGTCGCCTGCCACGCGCGGGCGCTGGGCCACTACGACGAGGACCGGCTGGCCGACGTGCTGGCCCTGGTCCGCCGGGCAGGGCTGGGCCTGGTGAGCGACCCGCACACCGGGTCGGTGGCGCTGCCGGTGGAGCGGGCACTGGCCGCCGGGGTCCCGGTGGCCCTCGGCCAGGACGACATCGAGGACGCCTACTACCCGTTCGGCCGGCACAGCCTGCTGGAGGTCGCCTTCCTGGCCGCGCACCTGCTCGACATGCGGTCCGCGCCGCAGCTGGAGGTGCTGGTGGACCTGGTCACGACGTCGGCCGCCCGGGTGCTCGGGCTGACCGGCTACGGGCTGCGGGTGGGCGGCCCGGCCGACCTCCTGGTGCACGAGGCCGACCGGACCGTCGACCTGCTCGCCCGGCACGCGCCGCCGCGGGCGGTCGTCCGGGCGGGGACCGTGCTCACCGGCGCCTGACGCCCGCGGAGGTCAGCCTCCCGTGGGGAGCCCGGTCGGGACGATCAGCACCGGCCGGTGGGCGCCGTGCAGCAGCGTCCGCGGGACGCCGCCGACCAGCAGCTCCTTGCTGGCCGACTGGCCCCGGGTGCCCACGACGATCACGCCGGCGCCGCGGTGGGCCGCCGTCTCGGTGAGCGTCGCCGCGGTGGCCCGGGCGCTGCCGGGCCGGCCGGAGCAGGGCACGGTGAGCAGCTCCGCGCCGTCGGGAGCGGTCGGGCCGGGGCCCTCGCCGGGCTCGGCCACCGCCACCAGCAGCCGCCGGCGATGGGCGAACAGGCGCTCGGCGGCGGCGATCGCCTGCTTCGCGCCGGCCGAGCCGTCGGTGCCGACCATGACCGGGCCGGAGGCGGCGGCGGACCACTCGTCGGTGGTCAGCGGATAGGGGACCACGAGCACCGGCACCGGGCTGACCTGCACCACCAGCTCGGAGAAGCTGCCGAGCGCGGCGCGGATCCGACCGAGGCCGCGGGAGCCCACGACGACCAGGTCGGCCTCCTGCTCCTCCGCCGTCCGCGCGAACTGGTAGCCGTCACCGCCGAAGGTGCGCTTGACCAGGGGCTCGGCGTCCCAGCCCGCGGCGCGGGCGAGTGAGACGCCGTTGCGGGCCAGGCGCTCGGCCTCGGCGCGGCCCTCCTTCTCGAGCAGGTCGCCGAGGGCCTGCAGGTTCCCGGCGCGGCCGGCCAGCCGCTGCCGGAGCTCCGGGGTCGTGAACGGCGGCTCCCACAGGTGCAGGACCGATGCGGCGGCCGACGGGATCAGGCAGGCCGCCGCCTCGATGGCGTTGACCGAACTCGGGGAACCGTCGTAGCCCACCAGCACGCGCGGGGGCCGTCCGGGGTCTGGGGCGCTCATGGCCTCATCTTCTCCGGGGAGGCCCCCGGCCCGCGAGTGTCGGGTACGCCACGTGCGGCCGGGGTGGGCCATGGGGTAGGCAGGACGGGAGACCGGCCGACGGCTTGCGGAGGTGCACCGATGGACGAGCAGGGCTGGACGGCGGTGGTGGCGGCCGCGATCCGGGCGCCGTCGATCCACAACACCCAGCCCTGGCGCTTCACCGCGGCTGCCGACCGGCTGGAGGTCCACCTGGACCGGGGACGCGCACTGCCCGTGCTCGACCCGACCGGGCGGCAGCAGGTGATCAGCTGCGGCGTCGCGGTCGAGTTCGCCGCGGTGGCCCTGCGCGCCTCGGGTGCCGAGGCCGAGGTCGACCTGCTGCCCGACGACGGCGACCCCGACCACCTGGCCACCGTGCGGGTGGGCGCACCCCGCGAGAGCGCGGACGAGGACCGCAGGCTGGCCGAGGCGATCGGCCGGCGGCACACCGAGCGGGCGCCGTTCCTGCCGCGCGCGGTCCCGGCCGACCTGGTCGACCGGCTGCAGGCCGACGCCGGCCGGCTCGGCGTGTGGGTCAAGCAGATCAGCGAGTCGGAGGAGGAGGTCGCGACCGTCTTCCTCGTCTCGCGGGCCGAGGAGATCGAGCAGCGCGACCCCGAGTACGTCGCCGAGCTCGAGCGCTGGGTGCGCACCGACCCCACCGCGGTGGACGGCGTCCCGGTCGACGCCGTCCTCAGCGAGGACCCGGCCACCCGGCCGTCGAACTGGCTGATCCGCGACTTCGTCGTCGGCAGCCGGGGTGCCCACCCGGCCTTCCTGCCCGAGGACGCGGCCGACGCGCCGCCGCCCGAGGTGGAGCGGCCGACCGTGGTCCTGCTCGGCACGCACAGCGACGACCGGGCGGCCTGGCTGCTGTCCGGGCAGGCGCTCGGCCGGCTGCTGCTCCAGGCGACCGCCGAGGGGCTGGCCGCCTCGCCGCTCACGCAGGCGCTGGACTGGCCGGCCACCCGCACCAGGATGCGCAGCCGGCTGTCGCTGGTGGGCTATCCGCAGATGCTGCTGCGCATGGGCTTCCCGTCGGCGGCGGGCGGGGGGCACTCGGGCCGCCGTCCGGTGGCGGACGTGCTGTCCTTCGCCGGTTGAGGAGGGCCCCTTCCCCCCGCTCGCAGGCTCGCGGCGGGCTCCCGCAGGGGGCCTAGCCGCGGTGGCCGGGGGAGGCCCAGGGGTCGTCGGAGTCGAAGTCGTCGTCGGGGTCGGCCGGGGCCATGGCACGGGACTGCTCGGCGCGGGGCTGGTCGGTGTGGAGCTGCTCGGCGCGGGCGGCGGCCGCCTCCAGGGCGGCGTCGCGTTCCCGGGAGCGGTCGGCGCGCGCCGTCCGCTCCTGCTCGCGCAGCTCGCGCCGCGACGGCGTGGCGGCCTGCTGCCGGCGCTCCGGGCGGTCGCGCAGCCGCCACAGGCCCGAACCAGCGACGGCGAGCCCGATCGGGAGCACGTAGGCGGCGGCGCGCTCGGTGCCGCCCTCGCCCAGGTACCCCGTGATCCCGGCGACGAAGAAGACCGTCATCGCGGTGCCGACCAGGCCGAGCAGGGCGAGTGTCGTCCCCAGGACCTCCGAGCGCGGCCGTACGGCGTAGGCCAGCGCGATGAGCCCGATCCCGCCGCCGACGAGGTACAGCCCCGCCCCGGCCTCGTGCAGGGCCGCGTGGCCGTCCCGCGGGAAGACCCCGACGAGCAGCACGCCGACGGCGGCCGCGCCGAGCAGGACAGGGGCCACCCGGGCTCCGCTGCCGGTCAGCGCCGGGCGCAGCAGCCACGCCCCGGCCCCGATGAGCGCCGCCTGGACCACGAACGCGGCGTTCATCAGCAGGTGCCCGGGGGAGAGCGCCGTGCCGAGCTCGCTGATCAGGGCGTCGGCGCGGGAGTAGCCGGGGACCTGCAGCTGCACCACCGTCTCGACGACGAAGAACTGCAGGGTCAGCAGCCAGGCGAGAGCGCCCCAGCGGTACCGGGAGGGAGTCACGGAGGCCATGGTCCCAGCTCGACCTGGGGGCGTCCGCCGCGCGGCAGGTGGGCCAGGACGGCGGCGAACTGGCCGGCCGACAGCCAGGACGGGTTGCTGCCGGCGGGCATGCGCAGGACCTCGGCGTCGCGCGCCGCGGGGTCGGTGAGCAGGTCGGCCCGCGGCACGGGAGCGGCCAGTCGGGTGAGCCGGACGGCGACCACGGGGCCGCCGTCGCGCTCCTCGGGCTCCCCGGTCAGCTCGCCGAGGGCGTGCACGCCGGGTTCGGTGCGGCCGCTGACCCAGAGCAGACAGGGCCGGCCCGGCGCCATGAGGTCCAGCCGGTAGGAGCGGCGCACGCAGCGGGTGAGCTCGCGGGCGCCGCCGACGGGCCAGCCGGGGTCGATGACCGCGGGTGGACGGGTGGACTTGAGCACCCAGCAGGCGACGTCCCCCCGGGAGAGACGGGTCACGGGGACCTGCTCCGCCCAGCGGCACGGCAGCTCGTCAGGGGTGGACCGGACGCGGGGGCCCGGAGGGCCTCCCGGCCGGGACACGGGAGGCGACGGCTCACCCCGGCCCCGTCCCGGGCACCGCCCCGAGCGCGCGAGGGGTGGGGAGGACGGGGTCCTCTCAGTCCGTCGCGGAGTGCTGCTCCGCACCGGCCGGGTCGGCGTCGTCGGAGTCGACCGCCTGCCGCTCCTGCTCGGTGCGGTGCTGGAGGGCGTCGTCGTTGGGCCGGTCGTAGCCGCCGGCGTGCTGCGACCGGTCGCGGGGCGCGCTCTCGCTGGTCTCCATGACGTCGTCGAGGGTGGGGCGGTCGGGCTCGCTCATGACGGTTCTCCGCTTCGTCAGGGACTGCTCGTCACGGAGGGCCATAGCCACGGCGCCGGGGAGCCAACCGTGATCACCGCTGCTCCAGCAGTGCCGCCGGCACCCACCCCTCGACGAGCACCGGCCCGTGCGGACCGGCCACCGCGTACGTCACCCGGCCCTGCCAGCCGCCCTCGCCCTGCCGCCACTCGACCAGCAGCCCGGGCCACACCCCGGGCGCTCCGGGCGGGTCGTGCACCCAGCAGTGCCGCCCCCGGCTCTCGCCGCGCCGCCCGGCCGGGCGGGCCGGCTCGGACGGCGGGACCCCGGACGAGGCCGCCCGCTCCCCGAGGGAGCGGCCCGACCGCCCGGGGTGCATGCCGCCAGCCACCCCGGCAGTGTCGCACGAGGTCGAACGCGTGTTCGACACGAGACGGCGACGGGCGCCCCGCGCGTCGTCCGCGCGGAGCGCCCGTGATCAGCCGCTCAGGACCCCGCCCGGACCGCGTCCCCGAGGGTCCGGGCCACCTTCTGCAGCAGCGGGTGGTCGGGCAGGTCCTCGACGGGGACCGGCAGGGGCAGGGACCAGTTGGGCCGGTCGGTGGTGCCGGGCAGGTTGGGGCGGCGCTGCTCGGCGACCGCGTCGTCCAGGGTCGCCGACAGCAGCAGGGACGGCGCCTGGGCGAGCCGCTCGTGCGCCCGCTCCACCGCCGTCTCGGGCTCCGCGTCCTCGCGGACCCCGTCGAGCTTCTCCAGCAGCGAGCGGCGGCCCTGCTCGAGCTCCTCGTCGGTGCCGGTGCCGTACTCGCGCTGCTCCTCGACGTCCGCACCCGTCCACAGGCCCGCCACGGTGGGCAGGTCGTGCGTGGTGATCGCGGCCATCGCGGTCTCCGGCCACTGCGCGGGGTCGTCCTCCTCGAACCACAGCAGCCGGTAGCTGAGGATGCCGTGGTCGGCCAGCGCCTCGCGGACGCCCTCCTCGACGGTGCCGAGGTCCTCACCGACGACGACCGCCTGTGCGCGGGTGCTCTCCAGCGCGACGATGTCGAGCAGGTCCTCGGCCGGGTAGCGCACGTAGGCGCCGTCCGCGGGGCTCGCGCCCTGCGGCACCCACCACAGCCGGAACAGGCCCATGACGTGGTCGATGCGCAGACCGCCGGCGCCGGCCATCGTGGCCCGGATCGACTCGATGAACGGCTCGTAGTCGGCCGCACGCAGCCGCCACGGGATCAGCGGGGGCGAGCCCCAGTCCTGCCCCTGGGCGTTGAAGGCGTCCGGCGGCGCACCCACCGAGGCACCCCTGGCGAGGACGTCCTGCCAGGTCCAGGCGTCGGCGCCGCCGCCCGCGACGCCGATCGGGAGGTCCTGGATGACGGTCATGCCCTCGGTCGCGCGCTCCAGCTGCACGTGCAGGCACCACTGCAGCCAGGCGTGGAAGGCGACGTCCCGCTCGTGCTCGGCGACGAAGCGGCCGACGGCGTCGCTGCGGGGCTCGCGCAGCTCCTCCGGCCAGGTGTGCCAGTCGGGACCGTGCACGTCGGCCAGGGCACACCAGGTGGCCCAGTCCTGCAGCTTCTGGCCCTGGTGCCACCACCAGTCGGGGAAGTCGGGGTCGTCGCGGGCCGTGGTGTCGAAGACCCGGCGCAGCACCTCCCGCTTGCCGGCCCAGATCGCGTCCCGGTCGATGAGCTCGGCGTCGTCGAGCGCACGGCCGGCGCCCGCGTCGACGTCCGCCGCGCCGGCGACCTCGTCCACCCGCAGGTAGATCGGGTTGCGGAAGCGGCGGGTCGCCGGCAGGTAGGGGCTGGCCTCCTGCTGCGGCGTGGGGGCGACGGCGTGCAGCGGGTTGATGAGGACGAACCCGGCTCCCTGGCCGGCGGCCATCTCCCGGACGGCGCGCAGGTCGGCGAGGTCACCGATGCCCCAGCTGCCGCGGCTGCGGGTGGCGTAGAGCTGCACGGCCCAGCCCCAGGCGCGGTCCTCGGGCAGCCAGCAGCGGCCGGGGGAGACGATCAGCCGCCGGCGGGGGCCGCCGGGGACCTGCAGCCAGTGGTAGCCCAGCGGGAAGTCGTCGGGCAGCTCGCCGTCGACGTCCTGGGTGGAGCCGTCCTCGAGGGTCACCTCCGCCTGGTCCACCTCCAGCGGGTCGCCGGGGCGGGCCACGATCGGCGCTCGGTCCTCCAGGTCGGCCGGTGGGGTGCCGATCACCTCCCGGAGTCGCTCGATCGTGGCCTGGTCGACCCGGTGTTCCTCGTCCAGGGCGTCGAGCCAGCTGGCGTCGATGCCCCACTCGTCCGTCGGTGGCGTGCGTGTCACGCCTCCGATACTCCCCAAGGCGTCCCCGGCCCACACGGCAGGTGCGAGTGGTGCCGCTCTCGGTCTGGACCCTCCAGCGGCTGGAGGGTCCAGGGTGGCGGCATGGACGAGGGCGGCGTGCTCACGATCGGCCAGCTTGCCGACCGGATCGGCGTCCCGGTGCGGACGGTGCGGTTCTGGTCCGACGAGGGGCTGGTCGACCCGCCGGCCCGCTCGGCCGGTGGCTACCGCCTGTACGACGCCGCCGCGGTCGCCCGGCTGGACCTGGTCCGCACGCTGCGCGAGCTGGGGCTGGGCCTGCCGGCGATCCGGGAGCTGCTCGCCAGGCGGCGCACGGTCGCCGAGGTGGCCGCCGAGCACGTGCGCGCGCTGGACGCGGAGATCCGGCTGCTGCGGCTGCGCCGCACCCTGATGCGGGTCGTGGCGGCGGCCGGGACGACGACGGAGGAGATGGGGCTGGTGCACGACCTGGCGACGCTGTCCGCCCGGGAGCGGCAGCAACTGATCGACGACTTCGTGGCGCGGGCCTTCGCCGGCGTGCCGGAGGACGCGGTCGGCGCCGGCATCGCGGCCGGCATGCGGACGTTGCCCGCCGAGCTGCCCGAGGAGCCGACGCCGGAGCAGGTGGGGGCCTGGCTGGAGCTCGCGCGCCTGGTGGCCGACCCGGCGTTCGCCGACCGGGTGCGGGAGATGGCCGTGGCCGGCGCCGCCGCCACACCCGCGGACCCGGACGCGTCGCAGGTCGACGCCGGCCGCTTGGTGACGCTGGGCCGCGACGCCCTGGCCGCGGGTCTGGTGCCCGGGACGCCGGAGGCCGAGGCGCTGGTCGCCGAGCTGCTGGCCGACGGGCGCCCGGGCGGCCCGGGCCGTCGTCGTGAGCTGGCCGACCGGCTGGTGATCTTCACCGACGCCCGGGTCGAGCGCTACTGGCAGCTGCTCGGGGTCCTCAACGGGTGGGCGCCGTTCGAGCCCTCCGTGCCCGCGGTCGAGTGGTGGATCGCCGCCCTGCGCGCGGGGGAGTGACGCGGTGCCCGCGTGGCTGCTGGTCCACCCGCCGCTGCTGGGCCCGGCCGTGCTGCAGCCGCTGGCTGCCGAGCTGCGCCGGCGGGGCGGCACCGTCGCGGTGCCGGACCTGCGTGCCACGGTGAGGAAGGCGCCCGGCTGGCCGCAGCGCTGGGTAGGGGCGGCGGCTCCGGCCGGTGCGGCGGACGTCGTCCTCGGCTTCTCGGGGGCGGGGATGGTCCTCCCCGCGGTGACCGCCGCCGTCCGCGCCCTCCGGGTCGTGTGGCTCGACGCCGTGGTGCCGGGCCCGTCGGGGGAGTGGTCGGAGGAGGTCCGGCGGGCGGTGGCGCCGCTGGTGCGCGACGGGCGCATCGCCGAGCTGGTGCGCGACGGGCGCATCGCCGACTGGACGACGTGATGGGGCCCCGGCGCCATGACCGGCCTGCTGCCCGACGAGCGGGTGCGCGCCGCCGATCTCGCCGAGGGCCACGAGCTGCCGGGCGACTTCTTCGACGTCGCCGTCCCGGTGCTCGACCGCCGGCCGGACGACGACGTCTCGTACGTGCAGCTCTCACCGGCGTACGACCGGGACGCCGCGGCCGCGCGGGCCCGGGACTGGGTCGTGCCGGGCGACGGAAGCGGCGCCCACCTCGACGTCGCCACCGGCTCCGTCCGGGTTGCCGGCCTGCTCGCCTGACTGCGACCGGCTCCCGGCCCGGTCTGTCCGAGTCGCCGAACTGCTCGCCGGATCGGGTCCCGCCCGCCGACCGGTTTCGATCGCCATCTCGTGCGCATCGACGCTGCTCAGGGGCCGGAAAGTGTCACGCCTCGCACGTACGTTCGAGGTGTGACAGCGACTGCCGCCCCGTCCTCGTTCGAGGTCGCGCTGGCCGGCGTGCTGCGCGCGCACCCGTTGGTCGCCGCCCGGGTGCCTGTGGAGCTGCTGTCGAGGTCGCAGACGGCCGCCGAACTGCAGCGGGTGGTGGCGGCCGAGGCCACGCTGGCCGCCTACAAGGCCGAGCTGGTCCTCGCACTCGCCGACGAGACCCCCGACACCCTCGATCCGCCGCCGGGCACGCCGGGTGCGCGCAGCCGCTCGTGGGCGCCGGACGGCGAACTGCCCGGCGTCTCGGAGTTCTTCCCCGCCGAGCTGGCGGTGGCGCTCAACTGCGGCCGCGGCACCGCCTCGCACCTGGCCGCGCGGGCCTGGACCTACCGGGAGAACCTGCCGGCCACCTGGGCCGCGCTGGCCGCCGGCGCACTCGACGAGCCCCGCGCCAAGGCCCTCGCCGACGTGCTGGCCCACACCTCACCGGCGATCGCCCGGCGGATCGAGGCCGGACTGCTGCCCGAGGCCACGCAGTTGTCGACCGGGCGGTTGCGCCGTCGGGCGCTGGCGTTGCTCCTGGAACTCGACGCCGACGCGGTGGACGCCCGCCGCAAGAGCGCGCAGCGGCAGGCCGACGTGCGCACCCATCCCGCCCATCTGGAGGGCATGTCGACCCTCGCCGCCGACCTGCCCACGCCGGTGTCGGCGGAGTGCTTCGACGTGGTCGACCGGCTGGCGGGGATGCTCAAGGCCGATGGGGACCCCCGTCCGATCGGCGAGCTGCGCGCCGCGGTGCTGGCCGATCTGATCCGGCGACCGTGGGACACCGGCCTGCCGTCGGTCACCGCGCACCTGCACGTCACCGCGCCCCTGCTGTCCCTCGCCGGCCGGTCGGCCGAGCCGGGCGAGGTCAACGGGCTGCCGATCACCGCCGCGCACGTCCGCGAGCTGCTGGAGCAGCTGGGCGCGCTGGGGCTGCGGGCGCCCGACGGCGGCGAGCTGGTCCTGTCCCTCACCGACGCCGACGGACGGCTGCGAGCCACCGCCACGCCGGCGCAGCTGGATCGCCTGGCCCGCCGCGGCTGCCCCGAGCACCCCGCCGGCGACTGCGGCTGCCCGCTGCTGGGCCGCCCGGCGGCGACCGGCGCCTACCCGCCCACCGACCCCCAGCGCCGGTTCGTCACCACCCGCGACCGCACCTGCCGGTTCCCCACCTGCGGCCGGCGCGTGGGCTGGGCCGACCTCGACCACGTCGTCCCGCACGCCTGCGGCGGGGCGACCGACTGCGCCAACCTCTGTTGTCTGTGCCGCAGCCACCACCGGCTGAAGACCTTCGCCCGCGGCTGGCACTTCGCCATGACCGACGACGGTGTCCTGCACGTGACCACCCCGTCGGGGGTCACCCGCGCGACCCGACCACCCGGACTGCGACCCCCGGCACCCGAACCACCGGCCGCGGACGAGGGCTCGCCGCAGGCGCCACCGTCCTTCGATCCGGACGACGACCCACCACCTTTCTGAACCGCCCTGCCCGGGCCGGCCCCGCGACGGTCGCCCATGCCCGCCGCGGGGTGGCTGGATGTGGGCTCACGGCGCGGGATGGCGCGGGATGAGGCGTGCCCACACCGGTGTAGGTGTGTCCTGCCGTTCCCGGCAACAGGCGGACCGGTCGCGCGACGGCGCAGGTAGAGGCCGGGGAGGCGGGGTAGTGGGCCGCTCATGACGGTGATCGGCTTCCACAACTCGCACGAGCAGGTGCACCCCGCCGAACTCCTCCGCGCGGTGCAGCACGCCGAGCAGGTCGGGTTCACCGCCGCCATGTGCTCCGACCACCTGGAGCCGTGGAGCGAGCGGCAGGGGCACTCGGGTTTCGCGTGGTCCTGGCTCGGCGCGGCCCTGGCGACGACCGGCCTGCCGTTCGGCGTCGTCAACGCGCCCGGTCAGCGCTACCACCCGGTGATCGTCGCCCAGGCCATCGCCACGCTCGCGGCGATGTTCCCGGGCCGGTTCTGGGCCGCGCTGGGCTCCGGCGAGTCGATGAACGAGCACGTGACCGGCCACGTCTGGCCGCGCAAGGACCTCCGGGACGCCCGGCTGCGCGAGTGCGTCGACGTCATCCGGGCGCTGCTGGCCGGCGAGGAGGTCAGCCACGAGGGTCTGGTCACCGTCGACCGGGCCCGCATCTGGACCCTCCCGGAGCAGCAGCCCGCGCTCATCGCTCCCGCCGTCACCGCCGCCACCGCACGCCGGCACGCCGAGTGGGCCGACGGCCTGGTGACCATCAACCAGCCGCACGACACGCTCCGCGAGGTGATCGCCGAGTACCGGGACGCCGGCGGCCAGGGCACGCTGACCCTGCAGGTGCACGTCAGCTGGGACCCCGACCCCGACCGCGCCGTGGCCATCGCCCACGACCAGTGGCGGAGCAACGTCTTCCCGCCGCCGCTGTGCTGGGACCTCGACACCACCCGCGCCTTCGACCAGGCCAGCGCCCACGTCACCCCCGAGGCGGTCGGCCAGGCGGTGCGGATCTCGGCCGACCTCGCGCAACACGCCGCGTGGATCCAGGAGTACGTCGACCTCGGCTTCGACCAGGTCTACCTGCACCACGTCGGCAAGGAGCAGATCGGCTTCCTCGACGCCTTCGGCGAGCACGTCCTCCCGCAGGTGGACGTCACCGCGCCCGCGCCGGCCCTGGCCATCGACCCGCCGGGCCTGGCCGAGCCGCTGCGGCCGCACCAGCAGCCGCAGCCCGCCGTCCTGCCCTGAGGCGCCGGAGGCGCGGGGCCTGCATCCGCCGGTGGCCCGGACGCCGAAGAGGGGGGTAGGCCGCGCACAGCGTCGTGCGCGGGCCGAGCGGGGGGACGGCATGACCGAGGTGGACGACGTGATCCGGCGGGTCAACGGAGGGGAGACGATGTCGGCGGCGGAGGCGCGGCAGGTCGCGGCGCTGCTCAACCACCACGCGTGGTCCGGCCGGCCCGGGCTCCCGGAGGCGCGGGTGCGCGTCGCCGTCCTGCTCGAGAAGCTCGGCGAGTGAGCCCCGCGCGGCCCACCGGAGGAGGCACCTGGGGTCCCTCGGCGTGGCCGGGACCGTGCGCCCCCTGACCGTGGACGACGTCCCGGCAGGGCAACGGCTCCCGGATCGGGATCGCGCCGCGCTACCTGCGCATTGCGGGGAGTGGCGCGACCACCTCCTGGTCCAGGTGGTCGACGAGGCGTGGGTCGCCGCGGAGCCCGATCTGCGATAGGGACGGTGCACCCGAGGGAGAGGACCCCGGCATGCGGATCACCGACACGAGCGACCTGTGGTGGAAGACGGCCGTCGTCTACTGCCTGGACGTCGAGACCTACCTCGACTGGAACGGCGACGGCTGCGGCGACTTCGCGGGCCTCGCCCAGCGCATCGACCACCTCGCCGACCTCGGCGTCACCTGCCTGTGGCTGATGCCCTTCTACCCGACCGCCGAGCGGGACGACGGCTACGACATCACCGACTTCTACGGCGTCGACCCGCGGCTGGGCACCCACGGCGACCTGGTCGAGGTCATCAGGACGGCGGCGGACCGCGGCATGCGCGTCATCGCCGACCTGGTGGTCAACCACACCTCGGTCCAGCACCCGTGGTTCCAGCGCGCCCGTCAGAGCAGGGACGACCCCTACCACGACTTCTACGTCTGGCGGGACGACGAGCCGCCGGACACCTCCGACCAGGTCGTCTTCCCCGACCAGGAGGACAGCACCTGGACCTTCAACGAGCCGACCGGCGAGTGGTACCAGCACCGCTTCTACGAGCAGCAGCCCGACCTGAACGTCACCGACCCGCGGGTCCGCGACGAGGTCGCCAAGATCATGGGCTTCTGGCTGCAGCTGGGCCTGTCCGGCTTCCGCGTCGACGCCGTCCCCTTCTTCCTGGAGGTGCAGCCGGAGGACGCCGAGGAGCTGCCCGACCCGCACGAGTACCTGCGCGACCTGCGCGCGTTCCTCGGCCGCCGCACCGGCGACGGCATCCTGCTCGGTGAGGTGAACCTGCCGCACGAGCAGCAGGTGGAGTTCTTCGGCGGCGCGGACGGCGACGAGCTGACCATGCTGTTCGACTTCGTCGGCATGCAGGCGCTCTACCTGTCCCTGGCGCGGGAGGACGCCGGCCCGCTGGCCACCGCGCTCGCCGAGCGACCCGCGGTGAACCCGGACAGCCAGTGGGCCACCTTCGTCCGCAACCACGACGAACTGACCCTCGACAAGCTCACCGACGACGAGCGGGCGGAGGTCTTCGCCGCGTTCGGTCCCGAGGAGCGGATGCAGGTCTACGGCCGCGGCCTGCGCCGCCGGCTGCCGCCGATGCTGGACGGCGACCCGCGGCGCATCCGCATGGTCTACAGCCTGCTGTTCTCCCTGCCCGGCACCCCGGTGCTGTTCTACGGCGAGGAGATCGGCATGGGGGAGGACCTCGACGCCGAGGGCCGGCTCGCCGTCCGGACGCCGATGCAGTGGACGTCGGGCCCGAACGGCGGCTTCTCGACCGTCGAGGACCCCGACCGGCTGCCCGGCCCGGTCGTCGACGGGGGCTTCTCCCCGGAGTTCGTCAACGTCGCCGACCAGCGGCACGACCAGGACTCGCTGCTGTCCTTCCTGAAGCTGCTCATCCGGCGCTACCGCGAGTCGCCCGAGCTCGGCTGGGGCGCCTGCACGATCCTCGACCAGCCGCACCCCGAGGTGCTGGCCCACCTGTGCACCTGGGACGACGGCGCGCTGGTCGCCGTCCACAACCTCGGGCCCGAGCCGCGGAAGGTGCCCGTGACCCTGGCCGACTGCGGCGTCGAGCACCGCCTGGTGGACCTCCTGCAGGCCGGCGAGGAGCCGATCGGGGAGGGCGGCGCGGTGGAGCTGGCGCTCGACGGCTACGGCTACCGCTGGCTGCGCGTCGTCGCCCCGGACAGCCGCCGGCTGGTCTGATCCAGCAGGGGGCCGGCGTCGCGGTGCGCCACGTCGTCCGGCGGCGGCCCCGGGCCGGCGAGCGCCCCGGCCAGACCCGGCGGGGCGGGCAGGTCGCGCAGCCACACCGAGGGGTCGTCGTCCCACCGGAGCACGCGGGGCGGGTCCGACGGTGGGGAGACGACCAGGCCGCCCAGCGGCGCACCGAGGCCCTGCCCGGTCGACTTCAGCACCGCCTCCTTGCGCGTCCAGTAGGTGGTGAACGCGGCCGGCCGATCGGCCACCGGCAGCCGCGCCAGCCGGTCGCGCTCCTCGGCGGCGAGGGTCTCCTCGGCCAGCACGTCGAGCTCACCGGGGCCGAACCGGCCGACCTCCTCGACGTCCACGCCCACGGGGGAGCCGGCGCGGACGGCGACGACGACGCAGCTGCCCGAGTGGCTCACCGAGAGGTGCAGGCCGGGCGCGTCGGCCAGGCACGGCTTGCCGTGGTCGGCGCCGCACTCGGGGCAGGTGCGGTCGACCGCCAGCTCCGCCGGGGGCACGCCGAGCGCCGTGCCGAGGACCGCGCGCACCACGGCCGCAGCGGTGGTGCTGCGTGCCTGGTCGTCGGCGCGGGCCAGCCGCGCCCGCCGCGCCAGGTCGGCGGGCGCGAGGAGCACGTCGTGCTCCGGCCGCAGAGCGCTGGTCGACGCCCACCAGACCTCGACCACGCCGGGCCGGGGGCCGCCCGCGGTCATCGCCGGCGAGGGCTCGACCGGCTCAGGACGGCTCGCCGGGTCCGGCGCGATGGCGCGGCCACCACGCCCTCGAGAGGGCCGTGCACGTGCGTCCGCCGCCACAGCACGGCGAACAGCATCGACCCGACCACCATCAGCAGGTACTGGGCCACCTCGTCGTCCGGGACCTCGGTCCACAGCAGCAGCACGTGGGCGCTGTAGAGCGTCAGCGTCATCGACCCGGCGGCGGCGACCGGGCGCAGCAGCCGGTCCACCGCGTGGATGCGTGTCAGCAGCAGCGCGGCCCCCAGCACGGTCAGCGCCGAACCGACGGCGTTCAGCGCGTCCAGCTGCGTGTGCGCGTGCGGCGAGTCCAGCGCCAGGTACCACCACGAGCTGCCCTGGTCGGGTTCGGCGACCAGGTCGCCGGACCAGTAGTCGGCCTCCGTCAGCCGGCGCAGCCCGCCCAGCGGGTGCAACAGCACGGCGGAGACGGCCTGTGCGGTGACCACCAGCGGGACGCCGACGCCCAGCAGGGTCCAGGCCACGCGCCGCGAGCGGAGGTCCAGGCGCCCCACGGCCAGCCCGACGCAGGTGTAGGCGAGGTAGAGCAGCACCGGGTAGGCGCCGGTGACCAGCAGCTGCAGGAGCACTCCGGCCGGGTCGGCCAGCAGCGTGCCGAGCGTCGGGTCGGGCCGGGAGCCGTACTCCAGTCCGTCGGCCGCCGTCGCGACCAGCAGGACCGGGACCGCCGCCACCAGCCCGGCCGCGATCGCCAGGAGGACGCGCGGCCGCAGCCCCAGCAGCGGGATGGCGAGCAGGAACAGCAGCGCGTAGGCGGGCAGGATCACCTCGACGGTGTCCAGTGCCCCCAGCAGCAACCCGATGACCAGGACCAGCACGGCGCGGACCGCCAGTCCCGCGGATGCCGCGGTGCGCGCCTGCCCGCGGACGACGTCCCGCCCGCCGGACAGGAACGCGAGGCTCACCCCGGCGAGCAGCGCAAAGGTCACCGCCGACCGCCCGGAGGCCACGGCGCCGGTCGCGGTGAGGCGGCCGTCGTCCCCGACGAGGTCGAACTCGTGGGCCGCCATCATCCCGAACAGCGCCAGGCCGCGGGCGACGTCGACCCCCGTCACCCGACCGCCGCTGCCCGCCGCCGTGACCGGCGGCGGGGTGACCGGCGGGGACGCGCACGGGTGTGCGCTCACCGGACCTCCTCGCGAAGCACCCGCTCGACCCCGTCGAGGTCGTCGACGACGGCCACCAGGCGCGGGTCGACCGCGGCCGAGGTCCCCTTACCCCGCCCGGTGACCAGCAGGACGACGCTCTCCGCGCGGTCCACCAGGCCCTGGTCGAGGGCGGCCCACAACCCGGCGAGCGCGGCGGCCCCGGCGGGTTCGGCGCCCACGCCGGCACGGCTGGCCAGCACCCCGACCGCGTCGGCCAGCGCGTCCTCGGAGACGGCGACCATCGCGCCGTCGTCCCGGCGCACCGCGTCGAGCACGGCATCCCCGATCGCCGGGCGCAGCACCGCGATCCCGTCGGCGGCCGTGGCGGCAGGGTCGAGCTCGGACGGCGCGGGCGGCTTCCCCTGCCAGGCCCGCACCAGCGGCTGACAGTGGTCGGCCTGCACGCCGACCAGGCGCGGCTGCCGGTCGACCACGCCGCAGCGGACCAGTTCGGCGAAGCCCTTGTCGAGCGCGACCAGCGTCGGGCCGTCGCCGACCGGCGCGATCACCACGTCGGGGACCCGCCGGCCCAGCTGCTCCCACACCTCGAACGCCACGGTCTTCTTGGCCTCGAGGGTCACCGGGTTGGCGCCGGTGTTGCGGTCCAGCCAGCCGAACGTCCGCGCGGCGGCCCGGGAGAGGTCGGTGGCGGCCGCGTAGCCGGCCGGCACCTGGAACACCCAGGCACCGGCCTGCGTCATGAGCGCCATCTTCTCCGGCCGGCAGCCGAGGGAGACGAAGATGACCGCGCGCAGCCCGGCTGCCGCGGCGCCGAAGGCGGTGGACACCGCCGCGTTGCCGGTGGAGGCGGTCGTGATGGTGTCGACGCCCCGCTGCAGCCCGTCCTCGATCACCAGGGCGGTGGCGCGGTCCTTGTTGGAGGTGGTCGGGTTGCGGGTCTCGTCCTTCACCCACAGGTCGGGCGTGCCCAGCGCCCCGCGCAGCGCCGGCACGGACAGCAGGGGCGTGCCGCCGATGGGCAGCGGGTGGCGAACGGGGCCGCTGGGCACCGGCAGCAGGTCCCGGTACCGCCACATCGTGAAGGCGGCGGGCTGGTCCTGTGGCAGCAGGTCCGGCCCGTAGTCGTACTGCAGCCACTCGCAGCCGGCCGCGTCGATCGACCCGGTCGAGCGCCCCACCGCGCCGTCCTCAGCCGTACCGGCGCAGTTCGGAGAAGAAGCCGTCGACCACTCGCAGCTCCCCGGAGCGGACGACCTCGTCGTACACGTACTTGCCGACGGCGAGGTCGAGCACCCCGAGGCCGAAGGGGGAGAAGACGACCGGGCGGTCGGCCGGCAACTCCACCCGCCCGGCCATCACGTCGGCCAGCGTGCCCGCGAGGAAGTCGCGGTTGCCGGTGAGCTGCTCGACCAGGTGCGGCGAGGTGTTCGCCTTGAGGCAGTGCTCGACGTCGTCCACGACGTTGACCGAGCGCAGCAGCACCTCGGGGGCCAGGTCGCGCAGGGACACGTGCAGCACCAGCGGGCAGTGGTCGAACCAGGACGGGTCGGTCACGTGCGGCTCCCCGGCGATGGTCGCGAAGACCACCAGGTCGCTGCCGCGGATCAGCTCCTCGGCGCTGCCGTGGACCGTGACCCGGCCGGGGGTGACCGACGAGTCCAGGTACGAGCGGAACCCGGCGGTGCTGTCGGGCGACAGGTCGAACAGGCCGACCTCGTCGAAGGACCAGCCGGTGCCGGCCAGGAAGGTGTGGATGTAGCGGGCGATGAGCCCCACGCCGAAGAAGCCGACGCGGGTGGGCCGGGGCCGGCCGCGGGCGAGCCAGTCCGCGGCGAGCGCGGCCGACGCGGCCGTCCGCGTGGCGCTGATGACCGAGGCCTCCATGCAGGCGAACGGGTAGCCGGTGTCGTGGTCGTTGAGGATCAGCACCGCCGAGGCCCGGGGGATCCCGGCCGCGACGTTGTCCGGGAAGCTCGAGATCCACTTCAGCCCGTCTACTCGCACGTCGCCGCCAATGGAGGCCGGCAGCGCGATGATCCGCGACGACGGCCGGTCGGGGAAGCGCAGGAAGTACGACGGCGGGTTGACCGAGTCGCCGGCCCCGTGCACCCGGTAGGTGGCCTCGACCAGCTCGACGACCTGCTTCTCGCGTCCGCGCAGCGCCTCCTGCACCTGGGCCCCGGGCACCACCGCGAACGGCGGCACCGCGGCGGTCACCGGGACTCCCCGGGGACGTCGGAGCGCCGGATCGGGTCGGCCAGCGCGACGAGCACCTCGCGCGGGCCCTCGTAGGGCTCCCGGGCGTGGGCGGTGCGGATGTTGTCGACCAGCAGCAGGTCGCCGGCCTGCCAGGGCTCGCGCACGGTGTGGGCCTCGTAGACCTCGTTGATCTGGGCGACGACGTCCGCGCCGATCGGCTCGCCGTCGCCGAAGCGGGTGGTGAAGGGCAGGCCGTCCTCGCCGTAGACGTCGACGAGGTACTCGCGGATCTCGGGGGCCAGGGTCCACTCGTTGAGGAAGGCGATCTGGTTGAACCAGCAGCGCTCCCCGGTGCGCGGGTGCCGGAGGACGGCGCTGCGGCGCTGCCGGGTGCGCAGCCCGCCCTCGGGCTGCCACTCGAACTCGATGTCGTGCGTGCGGCAGTAGGCCTCTACCGCGGTGCGGTCGTCGGTGCCGAAGGCCTCGGCGACCGAGGCGCCGATCTCGTCGGTGTAGCTGCGCACCAGCAGCCAGCCCTCCCGCTCGAACCGCGCCACCAGGTCGGGTGGCAGCGCGGCCAGCACGGACGGCGCGTCGGCCACCCCGGTCGCGCCGCCGGTGGTGGGCGGGGTCAGGCAGGCGAAGAGCAGCAGCCCCGGGAACTGCTGCGCGTAGCTGAGCTCGTGGTGCATGCACATCTGCTGGTTGGCCGGCCACGGCGTGGACGAGTACACGCCGCCGGTGGCCGGCTCGCGGGGCGCGAACGCCTCCAGCTCCGGCATCAACCGGTCGGCCAGCCGGTCGGAGACGGCGGCCACGGCCGCGGCGTCGGCGAGCCCGAGCCCGCGGACGAGCAGCGCGCCGTGCTCGGTGACCGCCGCGCGCAGGGCGTCGCGGTGACCGGCGACCCAGCCGGCCGGGTCGCCGGAGCCGTCCACCTCGAGCAACGGTGGCCGGCCGGGGCACTGCGCGACGTCGAGCAGCGCCGCCGGGGAGAGGGAGGACATCGGAGCTCCTTCGCGGGGGTGGGGGGTCAGGCCGGGACGCCGGTCTTCTCGTCGAGGAGGACCGCCTGGTCGGCGAGGACGGGGTGGGCCATGAGCTCGGGCAGGGTGACGGCGCGGTCGAGGGCGATGGCGAGCTTGACCGCCGACAGCGAGGTGCCACCCCGGTCGAAGAAGGAGTCGTCGCGGCCGATCTGCTCCAGCGGGATCCCCAGGACGCCCGCCCAGGCCTCGGCCAGCCGCAGCTCGGTCGGGCTGCTCGGTGCCGCCCGGTCCTCCGGCGCGGCCGCGAGCTCGCCGGCCAGCGCGGTGAGCGTCGTCCGGTCGGTCTTGCCGTTGCCGGTCAAGGGCAGCCGCTCCCGCCAGTGGCACGCCGACGGGACCATGTAGTCCGGGAGTGCAGCGGTCAGCCGCTCCCGGAGGACGTCGTCCGGCACCGGTCGCGGACCGGCGTAGAAGGCGACCAGGCGGGGGATCCGGTCGGCCCCTTCCGCGACGACGACCGCCGCGTCGTGGACACCCGGCACGCGCAGGAGTGCGCTCTCGATCTCGCCGATCTCGATGCGGAAGCCGCGGATCTTCACCTGGTTGTCGCGGCGGCCGAGGTAGTCCAGCGTGCCGTCGGGCAGCCAGCGGCCGTGGTCACCGCTCAGGAGCAGTCGCTGGCCGGGCCGGTGCGGATCGGTGGTGAAGACCCGCTGGGTGCGTTCGGGGTCGTTGATGTAGCCGCGCCCCACGCAGATCCCCGAGAAGGCGATCAGCCCGGGGGCTCCGAGCGGCACCGGGGACAGGTGCTCGTCGAGGACGTAGACGGGGACGTTGTGGATGGGCCGTCCCAGCGGGACGCGGTCCCCGGCGGGCGGCCGGTCCATGACCAGGTGGACGGCGTCGTCCGAGGTCTCGGTCAGCCCGTAGGTGTTCACCATCGGGATGCCGGGCTGCACGGCGAACCAGCGCTCGACCAGTTCCTTCTTCAGCAGGTCGCCGGTCGGGCAGACGGTGTGCACGTCGGGCAGGGCGCGCGGGTGCTGCTCCAGGTAGCTCACCACGACGTCGAGGTAGGACGGCACCACCTGCAGCACCGCGGCGCGTTGCTCGACGAGGGTGTCGACGAGCCGCTCGACGTCGAGGACGACCTCCTGCGGGACCACCAGCGTCCGCCCGCCGAGCACCAGCCCGGCGACCATCTGCCAGATCGAGATGTCGAAGCACTGCGGCCCGGTCTGGGGCACCACCGCGCCCTCGGCGAGGCCCAGGTCGGCGATCTTGGCGTAGAGGTGGTTGATCAGCCCGGCGTGCTCGCACAGCACCCCCTTGGGCTCACCGGTGGAGCCGGAGGTGAACAGCACGTACGCCAGCTGGTCCATCGCGACGGGGATGCCCGGCGGGTGGTCGGCGTGCCCCTCCGCCCAGGCGGCGGCCACGTCGAGCCGCTCGACTCCCGGCACGCTCGCCAGGGCCTCGTCCAGGGTCGCGGCACTGCCCTGCTCGGTGAGCACCAGCCGGCACTGCGCCCGGGTGAGTGCGGTCGCGATCCTCGTGGCGGGGAAGTGCGGCTCGAGGGGCAGGTACACCCCGCCGGCCTTGTAGACGGCCAGGACGGCGGCGACCCACTCGAGGTCGCGCTCCAGCACGACCGCGACGACCTCCTCGCGGCGCAGTCCCCTGGCCAGCAGGGCGCGCGCCAGCTGGTTGGCCCGCGCGTCGAGTTCGCGGTAGGTCCAGCGCCGGTCGCGGCAGACGACCGCGACCGCGTCGGGGGTGGCCGCCACCCGCTCCTCGATGAGCTCGTGCACCGGCCGGTCCGGCAGTTCGCGGTGCGGACCCGCCATCCGCTCCAGCTGCAGCCGCCGCTCGTTGCCGGAGAGCAGGGACTGCCGCGCGGGGTCGGCGTCGGGGTCGTCGGTCAGCTGCCGCAGGGCGGTGACGTGGTAGCCGGCGATCCGGGCGGCGGCGTCGGCGTCCAGGGCGTCCTTGCGGTACCGCACCTGCAGGGCGAGCGCGGTGCCGCGCCGCACCGCGGCGACGGAGAGGACCGCGTCGGTCGGCAGGTCGCCGGCCGGGCCGTCGGGGGAGACCACGACCTCGGTGGGCGCCTCGGTCTGTCCCAGCTCGAGCCGCAGCGCCTCGACGGGGAAGTCGCCGTGGGCGCGCACCGCGGCACGGGCCTGCGCGGCCGCCCTGACCAGCTCCTGCCAGGAGGAACCGGTGAGGATCCGGCACGGCAACGGGGCGCCCCCCGGGGTCGCGACCAGGCCGGTCACGACCTCCCGCTCTCCCGAGAGCGCGGCCAGCACCCGGGCGTGCGCGGCGAGCAGCACCGCTCCGGAGGGCACCCCGAGCTCGTCGCCCAGCCGGCGGACCCCGGCCAGGACGCCGCCGGGCACGGTCACCTCGTGCGTGGCCACCCCCGGCACCGGGTGCAGGGTCCACCGCGGGACCGAGGTGCGGCCGCCGGCGTCGAGGACGCCGGTCCAGTAGGCCCGGTCGGTCGCGGCCTGGGGCGGCGTGGCGACGGCGGTCATCGGACCGTCTCCCGGTGGCGCCCGCGGGCGAGGTGCCGTCCGGCCGTCGTCCCGTCGGAGGTGAACTGCTGGACGGGGATCTGCATGGCGTCTCCGGTGTCGTGGTGGCCGGTGAGGGTCCGGGCGGGCTCGGCGGCGGGGAGGTGCAGGTCGCTGGGCTGCAGCTCGCGGGCGGGGTTGCCGCCCCACCGCGCGCCGTCGGGCACCTCCTCGCCCTTCATCAGGAAGGAGTCGGCCTCCAGCACGGCGTTGTCCCCGATGACCGCGCCGTAGTACGCCAGGGCGCCGACCCCGAAGGTGACGCCGGATCCGACCGTCACGCCCTCGGACTTGAAGGCGTAGTCCTCCTGCGTGTGGCACTGGATGTAGGAGCCGGCGTTGAGGGTGACGTCGTCGCCCAGCGAGACGATGTGCTTCTCGGACATGCCGTGGCCGTCGTCGAACAGCCGCTTCCCGAGCCGCACCCCGGACAGCCGCCACAGCGGGGAGATGAACGGCGTGCCGACGGCGAGCCGGTGCACGCCGGTCTTGGCCATCATCTTGAACAGGCGTTCCCGCTGCCAGAACCGGGCATCGTAGATCGAGCAGTACACCGGCTGCACGGGCCGGAAGTGGAGGATGGCCCGCTCGACGAAGGTGAAGTACGCGAGGCTGAACACGAGGAGGAACGAGGTCGACAGCGTGACGGCCCAGGCCCCGATGTCCGTCAGCACGTCCAGGCCGCCCATGGCGACGACGGTGAGGACCACGGCGTAGACCCACCGCACCAGCAGGAAGTAGCCGATGGTGCGCAGGTTGTACCAGGTCTTGGCGGCCAGGCGGCGCGGGAACTCCTCGTCGTGGGCCATCTTCACGAACTCGCTGTCCCGGGCCACGGTGCGGGGGATCTCGAAGGCGGGCGATCCCAGCAGCCCGACGTCGGACCGCACCTCCCCGTCGATGGGGACGAGGACCTTCGTGGCGAGCAGGCAGTTGTCACCGGTCTTGGCCCGCGGCGGGTAGACGATGGCGTTGCCGAGGAAGTTGTCCTTCCCGAGCGCCGTGCGGGACAGCCGGAACGACGTGCTGGTGTAGTCGGCGTTGAGGAACGAGATCCCGCTGGCGGCGACCGTCCCGCGCCCTACGGAGACCAGGTAGGGGCTCTCGTGCTTGACCTCGTTGCCGAAGTTCGACCCGGTCTGGACGTAGGGCTTGAGCCGGTATCCCAGGCTGCGCAGGTAGTGGACGACCAAGACGCTGTCCCCGACGAGCACCTGGAAGAACTTGCTGTTGGAGAAGTGCTGCACGGTCCGGTGCGCCGAGTAGCGCAGGCCGTACATCGGGTAGACGCGGTCCGGCTGGAGCAGGAGGTCGGCCAGCCGGGGGACGACGAGGACGAGGACCAAGCGCCCGACGAGGCCGGCGACGAAGAACACCGAGGCCAGCGCCAGCGCGAAGACGTAGAACGACCACGTCGTCAGCCCGAGCGGGCCCGGGTCCAGGAGCGCGCCCAGCCCTGGGACGGTGTCGACGAGGATCACCACGCCGCCGAAGCCGAACGGCACGTACACCAGCAGCGTGGTCAGCATCTGGAGGGCGGCGTAGCCGACTGGTCGCCAGGTGCTGCGGTCGGCCGGCGGGACCTGCTGGTAGTCCGACGTCGTGGGCTCGGCCGGGGACCCGTGCCACCGCTCGCCGGCGGGGATCGCCTGCCCGCGGTGCAGGGTGGAGGCGTGGCCGAGTTGGGCGCCGTCTCCCACCGACGTGTCGATGTCGAGGACCGTCGTGTCGCCGACGAAGGCGTCCCGGCCCAGGGTGACCGACCCGGTCTGGATCACGCCGGCGAGCGCCCGGTAGCCGCTGAGGTAACACTCCTTGCGCACGACCGCACCCGGCCCGACGGTGAGCAGGTCCGTGGCAACGGGCATGTGGCGGGTGAAGACCACCGCGCCCCGGCCGACCTTCGCGCCCAGCGCCCGCAGGTACAGGTTGTAGATCGGCGACCCGGCGAACAGGACCAGCGGGTTGGACGCCACGAGGGTCTTCACCAGCCAGAAGCGCAGGTACGCCGGCGTCCAGATCGGGATCTCCTGGGGCTTCCACCGGCCGATGAGCAGCCACTTGACCGCGATCGGCAGCAGGCAGGTCGTGAGGAAGACGGCGCCGCCGGCCAACACCGACCGCTCGTAGTCGATCAGGCCGCTCCCGGTGTTGATGTAGTTGAAGGCCCACACCATGACCAGCGCGGTGACGTAGGAGTACCCGACGAAGAGCAGCACCTGCATGACCCCGCACAGCACGTACTCCGCCGTGGTCGCACGACGCTCCGACGTGGGGGCGGGAGAGGTGGAGGCGGGCTTCGACACAGCAGGGGCCGCCGCGTCGGCCGCGAGCGCCGTGGCCAGGCTGTGGACCGTCGGGTGTGCGTAGACGTCCTTGATCGACGGCGAGGGCAGGTCGTCGCGCTTGCGCAGGCGGGCGCAGAAGGTCGCCATGACCATGGAGTCGGCGCCGAGGTCGTCGAAGAAGTGGCTGGCCGGGGTGACGGGCCGGCCGACGACGTCGGCGAGCACGTCCACGAGCGCGTCCTCGACCGGGCTCGCCGCCGGTGGTGGTGCCAGGGCGGTGGCCAGGGCGTGGATCGTGGGGTGCTGGTAGACGTCCTTGATCGAGACCGAGGGCAGGTCAGGCCGCTTGCGGACGCGGGCGCAGAACTGCGCCATGACCATCGAGTCCGCGCCGAGGTCGTCGAAGAAGTGGCCGGCCGGCGTCACGGGCCGGCCGACGACGTCGGCGAGCACGTCCACGAGCGCGTCCTCGACCGGGCTCGCCGCCGGTGGTGGTGCCAGGGCGGTGGCCAGGGCGTGGATCGTGGGGTGCTGGTAGACGTCCTTGATCGACGGCGAGGGCAGGTCGTCGCGCTTGCGCAGGCGGGCGCAGAACTGCGCCATGACCATCGAGTCCGCGCCGAGGTCGTCGAAGAAGTGGCCGGTCGGGGTCACGGGCCGGCCGACGACCTCCGCGAGCACCTCGGTCAGGGCGCGCTCGACGGGGGTCGCCGTTCGGGGGACGCCGTCCTCACCCGGCGACGGGGCGGGGACGGCGGGGGCGGCGGGGTCTGCGGACAGGACCTCGACGGGTGGCTCTCTCAGCACGGGGGCTCCTCGGCCTCTTCTCAGCGGTGTGGGGGGGGGGGGGGGGGGGGGGGGGGGGGGGGGGGGGGGGGGGGGGGGGGGGGGGCGGCGGGGGGGGGGCGGGGGGGGGGGGGGGGGGGGGGGGGGGGGGGCGGGGGGGGGGCTGGGCGGGGGGGGGGGCGGGGGG
>NZ_JBJGYU010000021.1:0-84701 GCF_054050155.1 Geodermatophilus sp. SYSU D00703
CGTCTTCCGGGGGCCGGACACGTGGTCGCCCGAGGTCGACGTCGCCGAGCCCAGCAACTGGTTCACCGGGGCGCTGCTGTGGCTGGGGCGCGCCGTGGGGGGGGGGGGGGCCCCCCCCCCCCACCCAGCAACCCGTCCCGGCCGCCGAGACGACCACGACCCCCGGCCGGGTCAGACGATGCGCACGTCGACGTGCACCTCCTCGGGAGCGGTGTGGGTCATCGCGATGACCAGGTCGACGGCCATCTCCTCGAGGTCGTCGACACCGTCGGCCTGGGTGGTGCCGACACCCGGGACGTCGATCACCCAGTGGTCGCCCTCGCAGATCGCGGTCGCGGTGTAGTCGGCCATCCGTCCTCCAGGTGGGGTCATCGGCGGGATGCCGCTGAGGGAACGCCACCTGGATCCTGCCCGCCTCGGCAGCGGGTGGAGTCGGTTCGGAGCCGCCGGCCGAGCGCGGGGTGCGGCCGGGACGGGCGCGGACCGGCGCGCCCGTCCCGGGACCGCGGCGTCAGCGGGCGGGTGACCAGGACAGCGGCGCGCGGACCGGGGAGGTGTTGAATCCCGGCAGGACCAGGTGGCCGCCGTCGACGGGCAGCGCGACGCCGGTCATGTCGGCCGCGTCGTCCGAGGCCAGGAACACGACGGCCCGGCTGATCGTCTCGGGGGTCAGCATGCCCAGGCCGGCGAGCGCGTGCCAGTTGCGGGCGCTCTCCGCGCGGTCCTCCGGAGTGCCGCCCGGGTGGCCGGCCATCATGTCGTAGGACCCCTGCCAGTCGTTCATCTTCGTGTCGACGAACCCGGGGCAGACCGCGTTGCACCGCACGCCGTACGGCGCCATCTCGACGGCGAGGCTCTTCATCAGCCCGATGACGCCGTGCTTGGCCGCGGTGTAGTGCGCGAAGCCGGGGCCGGCCTCGAGCCCGTTGATCGACGCGGTCAGGACCACCGATCCGCTCCCCTGGGCCAGCAGGTGGGGCGCGGCCGCCTTCACCGTCCGCCAGGGACCCGACAGGACGACGTCGAGCATCTCGGCCCACTGCTGCTCGGTGATCTCCCACGCCGGGGTGAGCCCCCAGATGCCGGCGTTGGCCACCACGACGTCCAGCCGGCCCAGCTCAGTGACGGCGCGCTCGACGGCGGCGTCGAGATCCTCCTGTCGGCGCACGTCCCCGTGCACGGCGATGGCCCGGCGGTCCAGGGCCTCGACGGCGGCGACCGTCTCCTTGAGGTCCTCCGCCGTCCCCGGGGAGTAGGGCAGCGTCTCCAGGCCGTCCGGGACGTCCAGGCAGACGACGTCGGCGCCCTCGCGGGCCAGCGCGACGGCGTGCGCCCTGCCCTGCCCCCGCGCGGCACCGGTGATGAACGCGACGCGACCTGCCAGTCGACCGCTCATGTTCGCTTCCTCTCGAGTTCGGGCTCTCCGGAGCTGGGTGTGTCCGGCGGTACGACGGATCAGGCCGGGATCGCGGTGGGCTGGAAGGCCAGCAGGCGCCACCGGTCCCCCTCGGCGACCCACACCGCGGCGACCCGGCTGTTGAGCGTCTTCGCCTTCCCGCGCATCTGGATCGAGCCGGACATGGTGCCGCCGACGACCACCACACCGGGCCGGCTGACGACGGCCTCGGTGGTGTGCTCCAGGCTGTGGTAGACGAGCGTTCCGGCGCGCAGGAGCTCCAGGTAGGAGGCCTTGCTGTCGACCGTCGCGTCGGAGTGGGCGTA
Organism: Geodermatophilus sp. SYSU D00703; assembly: GCF_054050155.1. Classification (NCBI taxonomy): domain Bacteria; kingdom Bacillati; phylum Actinomycetota; class Actinomycetes; order Geodermatophilales; family Geodermatophilaceae; genus Geodermatophilus; species Geodermatophilus sp. SYSU D00703. The sequence continues at coordinate 1,723 of NZ_JBJGYU010000021.1, forward strand.
CCGGACGTCGTCGCTGAGCAGCTCGTCGAGGGCGTCGAGGTCGGCGTCGACCATCGCCGCGTAGCGACGGTCCTCGAGGTCGTTGATCTCGCTGGTGGAGAGCGTGTCGGACAGGGTCATCGTTCCTCCATCTGGTCGTCGTTCCGGAGCAGGCGCAGGACCTCGGCCATGTCCCGGTCGGCCAGGCCGGCTCGCCGGGCGTCGTCGAGGACGCGACCGACCGTGGTCGCGACCGGGAGGTCCAGCTGGTGTTCGCGGGCGAGCGCCAGACCCAGCCCGACGTCCTTCTGCAGCAGGGAGACCGGGAAGGCGACGTCGGCGCTCTCCGGCCTCAGGAACGTCTCGCGCTTGTAGGAGACGTAGGGCGCGGCCACGGCGCTGGCCTGCAGGACGTCGTAGAAGACCTCGGGGTCGAGCCCGTCGGCGCGCGCGACGACGAGCGCCTCCGCGACGGCCTGGTTCAAGGACGCCAGCGCGAGGTTGACCGCGAGCTTGGCGGCCGATCCGGAACCCACCGGCCCGGTGTGGAACTGGGCCCGGGTCATCGCGGCGAGGAGGGGCCGCACGGCGGCGAACACCTCCGGCTCCGCGCCGACCATGGCGGTGAGCGTGGCGTCCTCGGCCATGCTGACGCTGCCGGACACCGGGGCGTCGGCGAGTGCGACGCCCGCCGCGTGTGCCTTCTCCGCCAGCGCGCGGACCGGCGCGGCGCCCACGGTCCCCATCACCACGTGCACGTGGGAGGAGCCGCAGTGCGCCACGATCCCGCGCTCGCCGAAGAGCAGGCTCTCGGTGGCCACGGCGTCCGGCAGCATGCTCACCGAGACCTCGGTCCCGGCGAGGCGGGCCGCGTCCTCGACCACCTCCACGCCGGCGTCCGCCAGCTCGGGCGGCACGGCGTCGGCGGAGACCGCGGGGTCGTACCCGACGACCCGGTGACCGGCTGCCGCCAGATGGCGCGCCATGGGACGCCCCATCCGGCCCAGCCCGGCGAAGCCGACCTGCATGACCTGACCTCCTGGACCTCGTGTTCCGTCCCACTGCGGTCAGCGAGACGGGGGACGGACCGCGGACGGGCCGCGCGTCCGCGGAGAGCGACCGGTCCCGGGCACCGCCCGGCCGGCAGCCGGCGGGCTAGCGCTGCAGGCCGGGCGGCGGTTCTCCCGCCCACGCGGCCCCCAGCAGGGCCTCGACGCCGTCGCGGGTGACCGGCCGGGGGTTGCGATAGCTCGACCCGGCCCCCCCGGCGACGGCGAGCTCGGCGATCCGCGGGATGTCGTCCTCGGCCATGCCGAGCTCGGCCAGTGACCGGGGGGCGCCGAGCCGGCCGGCGAGCTCCCACAGCTCCCGGGCCGGGTCGGGGACGCCGCCCAGCGCCCGGGAGAGCGCGGCGACCGCGTCGGGCGCGGCGGGCTGGTTGTAGGCCAGCGCGTGCGGCAGGACGACGGTGTGGGTCTGGGCGTGCGGCAGGTCGAGGGTGCCGCCCAGGGTGTGGCACAGCTTGTGGTGCAGCGACATGGTGGTCGCGGCCAGCACCGCGCCGCACAGCCAGGCCCCGTACTGCGCCTCGCCGCGGGCCTCGAGGTCGGAGCCGTCGGCGACCACCGCCGGCAGTGCGGCGGCCAGCGCCCGGGTGCCCTCCTCGGCCATCAGCGACACGATCGGCGTCGCGTCGGGGGCGTAGAGCCCCTCCACGGCGTGCGCGATGGCGTTGATCCCGCTGGTGGCCGACAGCCCGGCCGGCAGGGTGAGGGTGAGCTCGGGGTCGTAGACGACGCTGCGGGGCAGCACCCGCAGGTCGCGGCCGGTGCGCTTGGCCCCGCCCTCGGTCAGCCCCCACACCGGGGTCATCTCCGACCCGGCGTAGGTGGTCGGCACCGCGATCACCGGCAGGCCGTGCTCGAGCGCGATCGCCTTGCCCAGGCCGACCGCCGAGCCGCCGCCGACGGCCACGCAGCCGTCGGCGCCGAGCTCGCCGGCCAGCTCCCGGGCCCGGGTCGCCACCTCGATCGGCACGTGCATCCGCGCCTCGGGCAGCACCCCGGCGGCGCGGTCGCCGAGGGCGTCGGCGACCTGCTTGCCGGTGTCCTCCTGCTCCGGGGAGCACAGCACCAGCACCCGGGTCAGCCCGAGGGCCGCGACCTCGTCGGGCAGCGAGGCCAGCGAGCCGGGGCCGAAGACCACCCGCATGGGCAGCGCGGAGTACGTGAAGGGCCGGATCACGACGGCGCTCCGCGCACCACGGTCGGCTGTGCCTGGGCCGGCTGCGCGGCCGGTGGCGCCTGGTCGGCGCGCAGCAGCGTCAGGTCGAACGTCAGCGTCCGGAACGGGTTGGCCAGCCCGACCTCGGCCGCCCGCGCGGGGTCGTCGACCTCCGGCACGTCCCGGATCAGGCTCTCCTTCACCCCGAACACCGCGTCGGAGTCCAGATACGGGCTGTCGGCGACGAACACGTGCGTGGTGACCGGCCGGTAGCCCGGGGCGGCGACGATGAAGTGCAGGTGTGCCGGCCGGTTGGGGTGCCGGCCGGTGGCCGCCAGCAGCTGACCGACCGGGCCGTCGTCGGGGATCGGGTAGAAGCGCGGCACCACCGACCGGAACCAGAACCGGCCCTGCTCGTCGGCGGTGAACAGCCCGCGCAGGTTGCCCGGCGGCTGGATGCCGGGCTGCTGGACGTCGTAGAAGCCGTCCTCGTTGGTCTGCCACACGTCCACGCTCGCCCCGGCCAGCGGCTCACCGTCCGGGCCCGTCACCCGCCCCGACACCAGGCACGGGGTGCCTTTGCGGTCGAGGTTGATGTCGTCCCCGAGCTCCCGCCGCGGGGACTCCACCATGTGGAACGGCCCCAGCACCGTCGACTCCGTCGAGGTGCCGCCGGTGCGGTGGTTGATCGTCTCCACCAGCATCGAGACGCCCAGCACGTCGGAGAGCAGGATGAACTCCTGCCGCACCTCGTCGCTCATGTGGCCGGTGCGGGTGAGGAAGTCGATCGCGAACCCCCACTCCTCCTCGGTGAGCTCCACGTCCTTCACGAACGCGTGCAGGTGGTGGACCAGCGAGGTCAGCACCCGCTTCAACCGCGGATCCGGGGTGTCGTCGAAGCTCGCGGCCACCACCTCGGCCGACCGCTCCTCGCTGAACAGTTGCCGGTGGCTCATGCCGTCACCTCGGTGTCCACCAGGAGCTTGCCCCGCGAGGCCCCCTCGGCCATGGGGACCAGGGCGTCCTCCACGGCGTGCTCGAGGGGCACGACCTTCTCGACCAGCAGCGACGCCAGGTCGCGCTGGGCCAGCAGGTCCAGTGCCGCGGGCAGGTTCGTGTCGCACACGTGCGCGACCGTCGTCATCACGTCGATCTCCCGGAGGATGAGGTCCACGGCGTTGAAGGACACCTCTTTCTTGGGCAGGCCGACGAGCAGCACCGTGCCGCCACGCCGGGTGAGCCGCTGGACCCGGGACAGGCCGTCGGCCAGCCCGCTCGCCTCGACCGTGACGTCGGCCAAGGCGGACCCGGTCAGCCCGCGCACGGCCTCCAGCGGGTCGGCTTCCCGGGCGTCGACCGTGTGGGTGGCGCCCAGCCGGGTCGCGACCTCCAACCGGGCGGGGTCCACGTCCACGGCCACCACCGCGCCGGCGCCGGCCGCCACGGCACCGGCGACGACGAAGGAGCCGATCGCGCCGGCGCCGTGCACCACGACGACGTCTCCCTGCCGGATGCGGCTGCGGTCCACGGCGTGGAAGCCGACGGCCAGGGGCTGCGCGAGCGCGGCGTTGTCGTCGGAGACGTGCGGTGCGATCGGGTACAGCATCGCGGCCGGCACGGTGAGGCGTTCGGTGAGGCCGCCGTCGGCGGACAGACCGAAGGTCCAGTAGGACGCGCAGAGGTTTGTCTGCCCGCGCCGGCACCAGTCGCACCGGCCGCACCACACGCCCGCACCGGCGGCCACGCGGTCGCCGACGGCGAACCGGTCGACCGCGGGCCCGGCCTCCTCGACGACGCCGATGAACTCGTGTCCGAGGACGACCGGACCCTGCGCGCCGCTGGCCGGGTGGCGTTTCTCCAGCGGGGTCATCACCGGGCCGGCCGCGAACTCGGTGGCGTCCGTGCCGCACAACCCCGCCCGGACGACCCTCAGCCGCACCTCGCCGGGACCGGGGGGCGGCGGTTCGGGCCGCTCCTCGATGCGGGCGTCCCCGGCGGCGTGCAGGACGAGGGCCTTCACCGCTGGCTCCGGTTCTCGATGTGCACCTTGATGTTCTCGCCGGTCTGGCGGGCGGCGGCGTAGGCGTCGGGAGCCTCGTCCAGCGCGAAGCGGCGGGTGACCATCGGCGACAGGTCGAGCCCCGTGCGGGCAAGGAAGCGCAGCGTCTGCGGCCACACGCCCGGTGAGCCGATGCTGCCGCGGATCTGCAGCTGCTTGGACTGGATGAGGCCCAGCTGCGCCGGCGCGCTGCGGCCGACGTCGATGCCGATGTTGACCAGCCGCGCGTTGAAGCCGGCCACCTCCAACGTCGCGGCCATGGCGGCCGGTTGTCCCGAGGCCTCGAGCACCACGTCAGCGCCCCGCCCCCGGGTCAGCTCCATCACCGTGTCGAGGAAGCCGTCGGCCGTCGGGTCCACGACCTCCTCGGCACCCAGCTGACGGGCCAGATCCGCCCGCGCGGCGTTGGGTTCGGCGGCGATGACCCGGGCGCCCAAGGCGGAGGCGACGGCCACGCAGCTGAGGCCGATCGGGCCGGCGCCGAAGACCACGGCCGTGTCGCTGGCGTTCAGGTTGTCCGCCCGCATGGCCGCGAAGTAGGCGCAGCTGAACGGCTCGACGAGGGCGGCCTGGGTGTCGGTCAGCTGCTCGGGCACGCGGTGCAGCCACTCCGGCCGCGCGACGAAGTACTCGGCCGCGGCACCGGAGATCGAGAAGCCGAAGTGGTCCTCCCCGATGACGCACTCCCCCACCACGCGGTCCCCGGGCTTGAGGTCGGTGACGTCGCGGCCGACCTCGACGATCTCCCCGGCCCACTCGTGGCCCGGGATGATCGGGTAGTCGAACGGGATGATGTAGCGCCCTTCGAGCAGCTCGAAGTCGGAGTGGCAGATGCCGACCGACCGCGAGGCCACGAGGACCTCGTCGTCCTTGATGGCCGGGGTGTCGATCTCCGCGAGCGCCAGCTCGTCGACGTCCTGGAACTGAACGGCCTTCATCGTGTCCTCACCTCGGGATGACCCGCTCCTGGCGGAGCCGGTCGAACAGGTCCAGGAACGAGCGCTCGCTGTCCTGGACGTCGGGGAAGCCGGCCTCCCGGCTCTTGGCCATGTCGGCGTGCGTCTCGACGGTGCGACCGAGGTCGCTGTCGGTGTGCCACCACGGGGCGAGCCGGTCGACGTCCGGCTCGGTCAGGCCCTCACGCTCGGCGATCGCCCGCCAGGTCGCGGGCGCCTCGGTCATCTGCTCGACCAGCGGCGTCGGGTGACCCGGGTAGCGCGCCGGCTCCACCCCGAGGCCCGCCGCCACGACCTCCCACATCCGACGCCAGTGGAAGGTGTCGCCGTTGACGACGTTGAACGCCTCGTTCGCCGCGGTCGGTGACGTGGCAGCCCAGGCGAGGTGCCGGGCCAGCAGCCGTGCGTCGGTGATGTCGGTCGTCCCGTCGTACTGCTCCGGGGACCCCGGGAAGACGAACGGCTGGCCGGTCTCCTTCGCGATCGTGCCGTAGACGGCGAGCGTGACGCCCATGTTCATGGCGTTGCCCAGCGCGAAGCCGATGACGGTGTGCGGCCGGTGCACCGACCAGCGGAAGCCGTACTTCTCGGCGGCGGCGAAGAGGACGTCCTCCTGGTCGTAGTAGAAGTTCTTGTAGTCCAGCCGTGGCTGGCTCTCCCGGAACGGCGGCTTCGCCGGGTTCTGCGCGTACGCCTCGAACGGGCCGAGGTAGTGCTTGAGGCCGGTGACGAGGGCGACGTGCTCGACGGTCCCTACGGCGCCGGTCGCGTCCAGCGTGTGGCGCAGCATGGCCCCGTTGACCTCGATGTTGAGGTCCTCGGTGTCCTGCCGGAGCCACGTGCAGTAGAAGACGTGCGTCGCCCGCACCTGCTCGGCCACCGCGGTGACCGAGGCGGGGTCGAGCGCGTCCCCGGCGACCGGGCGCACGCCGTCGGCCTCGGCGCCGGGACGGCGGGACATGCCGTACACCTCCCAGCCGGTGGCGGCCAGGTGCTCGGCGGTGTTGCGGCCGGTCAGGCCGGTGGCGCCGACGACCAGCGCCCTGCGGTTGCTCATCGGGACCTCGATCTCTCCGCCGCGCGGGAGCGGCTCGTCGTAGATGTGGGCACGGGGCTCACGGGTGACCGTGGGCGCCGCTCTGGAAGAGCTCGAGGGTCACGCCGTTGGGGTCCTTGAAGTAGGCGAAGGCGCACCCCTCGAGCGGCCCCTCGTCGATGGCCAGCGGGGGCGCGAGGAACTCCACGCCCTTGGCCTGCAGGTCCTCGTAGGCCTTCTGCAGGTCCGGGACGTCGATGCACACGTGCGCGCTGCCGACGTCGGCGTTGGACCGGCCGAAGGTCTCCTCGCGCTCGTTGGCGTAGCAGAGCAGCTCGACGACGCAGCTGCCGAAGCGGAGGAACGCGAACTGCAGGTCGGCGTCGGGGACCCCTACCGCCCGCGACAGCTCGGGACCCGAGCCGGTCGCGATGAACTCCCGCTGCACGTCGAAGACCCGCTCGTACCACTGGAGCGACTCCTCCAGGTCCCGGACGGTGATCCCGACGTGGTGCACGTCGCCGAACGAGGTCATGGCAGTGCTTCCCTTCTCTGGGTCAGGAGCCGGCGCGGACGAGCACCTTGAGCTCGTCGCCCTGGGGGTCGATGAGCGTGTCGAAGCCCCGCGGCACGACGTCGTCCAGCGGGATCTGCGCCGTGACGGCCTTGGCCACCGGGTACTGGCCCGTGGCGATGAGCCGGATGATCCGGGGCCAGTCGGTGGTGTTCCAGCACCAGCTGCCGTAGAGCGTCAGGTCCTTCTCCGACAAGGCCATCGCGTCGAGGGTGGCCGGCTTGGTGTGCAGGCCGGTCTGCACGATCGACGCCCGCTTGCGGGTGAGCGTGACGCAGCTGGACAGGCCCGGCGTGCTGCCCGAGCACTCCACGGCCAGGTCGACGCCGTCCCCGCCGGTGAGCTCCCCGACGAGGTCGTCGAGCGCACCGGTGGTGGGGTCGACGACGTGGCCGATGTCGAGCCGCTCCGCCAGGGCGGCCCGGTTCTCGTTGGGCTCGGAGATGATCACCGAGGAGGCGCCGGCGGCGCCGGCGTACATCGCGCTCAGCACGCCGATCGGCCCGGCCCCGGTGACCAGGACGACGTCGCCACCGGTGACCCCGGCCCGCTCCACGCCGTACGCCGCCACGGCGGCCGGTTCCACCACCGCCCCCTCGAGGTCGGACACCTCGTCGGGCAGCCGGGCGACCTGGTACTCCTTGACGACGGCGAGCTCGGCCATCCCCCCGGTCTCGGCGCTCAGTCCGGTGCACGCGAACTGCACGCACAGGTGTCCCTGGCCGCGCCGGCAGTACCGGCACCGTCCGCACACGATCGCGGGCATGATCGCGACGCGGTCACCGGGGCGCACGTCGCGGACGGCGGGGCCGACCTCCACGACGCGCGCGGAGAACTCGTGCCCGAGGGTCTGCGGCAGCGTGACGCCGGTGAGGGGGTGCGGCGACGTGGGGGTGACGATCGGCCCGACCGCGTACTCGTGCAGGTCGGTCCCGCAGATGCCGCAGTAGAGCGGGGCGATGAGCACGTCGTCGGGCTCGCGGACCTGTGCCTCCGCGACGTCCTCCACTCGGATGTCGCCCTTGCCGTGGTAGCGGGCAGCGCGCACGGGGGTGCTCCCTTCTGGATCGGGTGGGTGGCGGGAGAGGTCGCCGTCAGTGGGCGACGCCGCGGCGGGTGCCGCGGATCTGGCTGTAGACGACGGCCGCGACGACGATCAGCCCGCCCTGGAAGATGTACTGCCAGGTCTGGGTGAGGTTCAGGAAGGTCGTGGCGTTCAGCAGCTGGACGATCAGGCCCGCCCCGAGGAGGGTCCCGACGAAGCTGCCCCGACCGCCGAGCAGGCTGGTGCCGCCGAGCACGACGGCGGTGATGCTGCTGAGCGTGTACCCGACCCCCTGGGCCGGGTCGCCGATGCCCAGCTGGGCCAGCAGGATCAGGGCGCCCAGGAAGGTGAACACCGACACCGCCACGTAGGCCAGCACGACGGTCCGGGTGGTGCGGACGCCCAGGCGACGGGCCGACTCCTCGTCGGAGCCGACGGCGCGCAGCCGCAGCCCCCACCCGCTCCGGCGCAGCAGGAACTCCATGGCGAGCGTGGCGACCACGAAGAGGACGAAGGCCACCGGCACCGGACCGACGGTCCAGGTGATCGCGTCGGTCACGGAGCGGGCGATCAGGCCGCCGGGTTCGTCCCGCAGCAGGAAGCTGAACCCCTGCAGGGCGATGTAGGTGGCCAGCGTCGCTGCGACGGCGGTGAACCTGCCGAAGCGGATCAGGGAGCCGTTCACCAGCCCGGTGGCCGCGGCGAGCAGCAGCATGAGGACCAGGCCCAGCAGCATGGTGCCGCCGGACGACCCGTCGACCAGGAAGAAGGACCCGACGACGACGAGGAAGCCGGCCAGCGGCCCCACCGACAGGTCGATGCCGCCGGTCATCAAGGCGATCGTCTGGCCCATGGCGATGAAGCCCAGGGCCGTGCACAACAACATCACCGAGGTGACGTTGAACGGGAAGAAGTACCGGTCGTTCTGCGAGTAGATGTAGGCGGCCAGGGTCAGCATCACCGCGGCCAGGATGACGACGGGGGCGTAGTCCCCCTCGAGCCGCCGGCGCAGCGCGGAGCTCTTCGGGGTCCGTGCCCGCTGCTCCGCCTGCTCCTTCTTCAGCGTCGTGGAGGACACGGCCGCGTGGACCATCCGCTCCTCGGTGACCTCGTCGCCGCTGAGCGTGGCCACCACGTGCCCGCGGGACATGACGATCACGCGGTCGCACAGCCCCTCGAGCTCCTTGGCGTCGGACGAGGCGACGACGACCGGGACGCCGCCGGCGGAGACCTCCCGGAGGATGCGGTAGATCTCCGCCCGGGCTCCCACGTCGACGCCCTGCGTGGGCTCGTCCGCCAGGAGGATCGCCGGCCGGGACAGCAGCGCCCGCGCCATGACGACCTTCTGCTGGTTGCCGCCGGAGAGCGCGGTGACCGGCGACTCCATCGAGCGGGCCTTGACGTTCAGCTCGCCCAGTTCGGCACCGACGACCTCGACCTCGCGGCGCCGGCTGACCAGCCGGCCGACGCGCAGCCGGTCGAGCGCGGCGACCGCCGCGTTCTCCCGGACCGACATCGTCATCATGAGGCCCTCGTGGTGACGGTCCCCGGGCATGTAGGCGGAGGAGTTGTGCAGCTGGCGCGGGGAGAAGTCCCGGTCGCCGATGCGGACGGTGCCGGTGGACTTCGCCAGGCCGGCCAGGGCCCGCAGCAGTTCGGCCTGGCCGTTGCCGACGACGCCGGCCACCCCGATGATCTCGCCCCGGTGGGCGGTGAACGAGACGTCGGAGAACCCGTCCCCGGAGAGGCCCTCGACCACGAGGGCGGGCGGCCCGTCCGCCTCGACCGGGTGCTTGGGCGGGAAGGTGTACTCCAGCTGGCGCCCGACGATCATGGCGAGGAGCTCGTCGTCGGTGACGTCGTCGACGACCACCGTGCCGCGCTTGCGCCCGTCCCGCAGGACGGTGACGCGGTCGGCGAGCTCCCGCACCTCCGCCATCCGGTGGGTGATGTAGACGATCGCCGTCCCCTCCCGGGCGGCCGAGCGGACCCGGTCGAAGAGCAGGTCCACCGAGTCCTGGCCGAGCGGGGCCGTCGGCTCGTCCAGGATCAGCAGCTTCGGCCGCAGGGCCAGCGCCTTGGCGAGCTCGAGCAGGTGCTTCTGGGCCACGGTGAGTCCGTTGACCCGGTCCTCGAGGTGGACGGTCAGTCCGACGTCGTCGAGCAGCCGGCGCATCGACGCCGTCGTGCCGCCGGCGAACTCGAGGAACTCGCCGGGGACGGCGACGAGGATGTTCTCCGCCACGGTCATGTCCGGCAGCACTGCCGGGTGCTGGTGCACGATCGCGATGCCGAGCCGGCCGGCCAGCGCCGGTGTCAGGTGGTCGACCACCTCGCCGAGGACCTCGATGGTGCCGGTGTCGGGCTTGGTGGTGCCGGACGCCACCCCCATCAGGGTCGACTTGCCCGCACCGTTCTCCCCGAGGAGGGCGTGGACCTCGCCGGGCAGCACCTCGAGCGACACGTCGGTCAGCGCGGCCACCGCGCCGTAGTTCTTGGAGATCCCGGACAGGGAGATCGTCGGGCGCCCGCCGACGACGACCGGGGTCTGCTGGGTCTGCTCTGTCACCACGTCGTCCTTCCGCCTGCGCGAGGGAGGAGGTTCGGGTCGGGGGGTGCGCCGGTCGCCGCGGGTCGGCGACGGCCGGCGCACCGTCCGCCGGTCGTCAGTCGTTGAGGAGTGCTGCCTGGTCCTCGCCGGACATCTCCGCGGAGAGGTAGACGTCGTCGGGCAGGTTCGGGTCGCACGTCACCGGGTTGGGGTCGCTGGTGACCGAGTTCTCGAACGCGCTCGACGGGTAGACGTCCTCCGCCGGGACCTCACCGCCGGTCGCCCGGGCCACGGCGTGCTGGATCGCCAGCCGCGCGTGGTCGTTCTGCGTCGACACCGTGAACAGCTGGAAGTCCGGGTTGTCGGCCTTGCTGTCCTCGTAGAAGCACGCGAGGGCGTTGCCGTCAGACGTCGCGATGGCCGGGATGGAGCGGCCGCTCTGCTCGAAGACGGGCAGCGCGCCGACCAGCGAGGGGCCGAAGTCCGAGACGATGACGTCGATCTCGGGGTTCTGGGCGATGGCGGCGGTCAGCACCTGCTGGGTCTCGGCGGGATCCCAGTTGGTGACCTCGAACGGTTGCTCCCCGACGAACGTGTACTTCCCCGTCGGGTCGAGGACCTCGTGCAGGCCCTCCGCCTCGTCGAGGCCCTGGCTGTTGCCGGGAGGACCGCTCAGGAAGAGGACGTTGCCGCCGTCGGGCAGGGTCTCGGTGATCCACTGACCCCACAGCCGGCCGGCCTCGGCGAAGTCGGTGCCGATGAAGACGTCGTAGTCCTCGCCCGCCTCGCCGCCCGGGGACACCCGGTAGGGCACGGTCACCACACCGGCGCCGTACGCGCTGCGCAGGGCGGGGAGGATCGCCTCGCCGGCGTCCGGGAAGACGACGAGCGCGTCGACGCCCTTCGCGACCATGCCCTGGATGTCGGCGATGGCCTTCTGGGTGTTGCCCTGGCCGTCCGCGTACTCCAGCGAGGTCACGCTCGGGCACTTGGCGGCCTCGTCACGAGCCGAAGCGGTGGTCACCAGGCGCCAGCTGTTGCCGCCGAAGCCGTCGGTCATGCCGAGGACGATCTCGTCGGGGCCACACCACGACGGGACGTCGCCGTTGGCGGCCGCGCCGCCCGCCGACGTCCCACCGTCGTCGCCGCCGCCACCGCACGCCGCGAGGGTGAAGACCCCTGCGCTGCCGAGCGCCAGGAGCTTGGTGCGGACCGTGGATCGGGTCATGGGTCGAGTCCCTTCTCAGTTCTGCCGGACGTTGGACGGGTGCGCGGGTCAGGTGGCGGTGCGGGGGGTCGGTGAGGACCGGGAGAACCTGGCGCGGAGGTCCCGCCAGTTGACGCTGTAGAGCGCGACGCCGACCGTCAGGGCCGCGGCCTCGACGAGGGTGCGGATGGCGAAGGAGACCCCGAGGGCGAGCACGAACTGGTCGAGCTGGCTGAGGAACAGCGCGGCGACGGCCGTGGCCACGAGGTAGCCGCGACCACCGAGCAGGGAGGTGCCGCCCAGGACCACCGCGGCGACCGAGGGCAGGAGGTAGGCGTCGCCCTGGAAGGCGGTCGGCTGGGCGATGATCCCGGCGAGCAGGACGCCGGCGAGCCAGTAGAGGACCTGGGCCCACACGTAGGCGGCGGCGCGGTGCCGGGTCACCGGCAGCGCAGTGGCGAACGCGGCGTCCGGGTTGGCCCCGACGGCCTCGAAGCGCCGTCCGGCCATGGTCATCTTGACCACGACGGCGGCCACGGCCACCACGACGACGGCCACGTACACCGAGTTCGGGATGCCCCACGTCAGGCCACCGGCGACCTCGCGCAGCAGGTCGGTCGTGCGGCGCGGTGAGCCTCCGGAGATCCCCAGGACCCCGGCGTACAGGAGGGCGTTCATGCCGAGCGTCGCGACGATCGGGTTGAGCCCGAGGCGGCCGATGAGCACGCCGTTGCCGATCCCGGCCACGACGGCCACGACCAGACCGAAGGCGAGCGCCGGCAGCAGCTTGCTGTCGTCGCCGTTCGGTTGGTGGGTGGTGATGACGACGGCCAGCGAGATGGCGCCGGGGACCGACAGGTCGATCCCGCCCTGCTGCACCACCAGGGTCTGACCGACGGCGGCGACGGCCAGCACCGCCGCGAACGGCAGCATGCCGAGCAGTGCCCCGCGGCTGATGCTCGTCGGCGCGATGAGGGCGCTGGCCACGAACAGCGCCACGACCGCGAGGGTGATGGTGATCAACCCGCGGGAGACGGCGATGCGGGGCCCGGCCTGGATGGCGGGGCGCGGTGGTGCGTCGAGGGTCATGGCCTCGGCCTCCTCCGGTGGTGTGGGCCTGCCGGACGACGTGACCGGCGTCACGCAGTGATGTGGGACCGTACAGACGGATGTCAGTGTTCACAAGCACTTCACAAAAGTTCCTCAAGGGCGCATGCTGGCACCTCGTCCGGGTGACAGGGGTCACTCCGTCACCCCCGGTCGAGGAACCGCGACGCCGCGTGCGTTAAGCGCTGGCGATCGCAGTGTTAAGTGCTGAGCCGTCTCGCCGGGTGGCCGCAGCAGCGCCCGGCAGCGACAGGAGAGGCAGGTGCGACATGACCGACCACATCGAGGGCAGGGGCGTCGTCATCACCGGTGCGGGCAGCGGCGCGGGTCGCGCCTCCGCCGTGAGCCTGGCCCGTGAGCGCGGAGGCGCCGGGAGGACGGTCCTGGTGTGAGAGGCAGGGCGGCCGTGGACGCAGTGGATAATCGGGGGATCACCGCCAGCGACAGGGGAACCAGCATGAGCACCAGCGCGGAACCGCCTGCCGCCGCGGAGATGGACCCTGCGGAGAACCTGGGTGGACGGCTCCGGCAGGCACGGCTCCAGGCCAACCTGTCACTCCGGGAGGTGGCTCGACAGCTCGGGGTCTCCGCGTCCTTCGTGTCGCAGCTCGAGAACGGCAAGTCCCAGCCGTCCGTGGCCACGCTCTACTCGCTGGCGCGGCTGCTCGGGGTGTCCATCGACCGGCTCTTCGACGAGCAGGACGCCGCCGCGGTCCCGGAAGGGACCGATCCCGGAACGCGGCCGGCCGAAGGGCACGCCCCGGCTCCCGCGCCGGAGGACGACCCGACCTCCGCGGACACCACGGGCGAGGAGGAGGCCGAACCCCTCCACCGGGGCAAGCCGGGGTTCCCGGCCGTCACCTGGGGCGAGCAGTCCTCCGAGCCGGCGCGGTACTCGGTCTCGACGCCGGGCCACCGGAGCCGGCTGGTGCTGGAGTCCGGGGTCTCCTGGGAGCAACTGGTCCGCAAGTCCGACGAGCTGGACTTCATCGAGCTCGTCTATCCCGCGGGCAGCAGCTCCACCATGGACGGCCGCATGCTGCGTCACGACGACTACGAGTACGGGATCCTGCTGGAGGGCGAGCTCGAGGTCACGCTCGGCTTCGACGTCTTCGTCCTGCACGCGGGCGAGGCCATCGGGTTCGACTCGACCATCCCGCACCTCTTCCGGAACCCCGGGACGACGCCGGCCCGCGGGATCTGGGTCATGCACCACCGGCACCAGTAGTCCCGGGAACACGTACCCGCAGGCGCCGCGGCCGGACGTCGCGGACGCCGTCGCACCACCTCGTCGAGCCCGCTGTGCGTCCGCGCCCGGGCACGCCCGCCGGCGTCGGCTGTCGACGAGGCACCCCATCGACCCGGCCGCACGGTTCCGGCCGAGGTCGCTTCCCATGTTCCACCGAGGAGGATCCATGGACACGCTGGACGGGCGGGTCGCCGTCGTCACCGGTGCCGCGCAGGGCCAGGGCGCAGCAGAGGCGCGGCTGCTGGCCGAACACGGCGCGCACGTCGTCATCACGGACCTGAAGGACGAAGGCCGGACCCTGGCCGAGGACATCAGCGGTTCCACACCCGGTGGCGCCGAGTTCGTCCGGCTCGACGTCACCGACGAGCAGGAGTGGGGCGCCCTGGCCGACGACCTGCGCCGGCGCCACGGACGCCTGGACGTCCTGGTCAACAACGCCGGCGTGGCGTTCCGGTACGGGCTGATGGAGACCACGCGCGAGGACTTCGCGCGCGTGCTCGACGTCAACCTCACGGGCCCGTTCCTGGCGATGCGGGCCCTGGCGCCGCTCATGCGGGACAGCGGCGGCGGCTCGATCATCAACGTGGGGTCGGCGGCCGGCATGACGGGGCACTTCTCCGCGGCCTACTCCGCGAGCAAGTGGGGGCTGCGGGGCGTCACGAAGGTCGCCGCGATGGAGTTCGCGCCGTGGAACGTCCGGGTGAACGCCATCCACCCCGGGATCGTCAACACCGCGCTCGTCCCCGGGGACACCGCCTTCCCCCAGGCCATGACGCGCTTCACCCCGCTGGGACGCGCCGCCGAGGTCGACGACATCGCACCGCTGGTCCTCTTCCTCGCCGGCGACGGAGCCCGCTTCATCACCGGTTCCGACTTCGCCGTCGACGGCGGGCTCGTGGACCTGGGCGTCTACGACGCCGTGGCCAAGGAGTACGCGAACCTCAAGTGACGCGCCTGGGAGCTGCCCGGTCCGCCTCGCCGTCGAGCGGGTCCGGGCAGCTCCCGGGTCGTTCCGCGGGGTCGACCGCGGCGCGCCGCTCCCCTGCCCCGGTCGGCGAGGGGCGCCACGACGCGTAGTCCCCCGCCGCGGACACGGCGAGGTCCCGCCGTGGTTGCCGACGGTCGGCAACACCGCGGGGTGTGGGTTGACCGGTGACTGCCCTGTTCCCGCCACCGGCGTGCGGGGAAGGTGGGCTCAGGTCCGGGGAGGGCGCGGGACGTCCCCGCTCCCACAGAGCTCGGCCGTCGCCCGACACGTGTCCCGTGCGTCGAGAGGCGATGGGGCGCTCTGAGGTCTCCCGGCTCGCGCGGGCCCACGACGGGAGGAGGGGTGACCCTGATGGACACGCAGGGCCCGCCTCCTTCCGGCCCAGCGGTGGGTGCCGGGTCACCCGTGCGCTGTCCGTCTCCGGTGACCGGCGGCGGGGCGCTGGCCCTGGCGACGAGCCTGCGGGCCCGGGGGCTGCGCGGCCTGGACGTGCTGCGACGCAGCCAGGACCGGGCGCCGCCGGTGGGGACCTCCTCCGCATCGTCGGTCCTCGTCCGTGCGCGTCCTGCTCCGGTGGGGCGCGTTCCTCGTCATCCCAGGAGAACTCCCATGACCTCACTCGCCGACCCTGCCGCCACCGCCACCGACTGGGCGTCGTTCCGGGGCCTGCTCGAGAGCCAGCGGGCCGACTGCGTCCGCCAGCGCGAGCTCGCCCTGGTCGAGTCGGCCACGTCGGTGCCGGACCCGGTCGCGGTCAACCGCGCAGCGGGCCTGGCGCGCACGATCGAGGAAATCGATGCGGCGCTGGCGCGCATCGCCGCCGGCACCTACGGCCGCTGCGTCCACTGCGGGAACGCCATCCCCGTCGAGCGACTGGAGTTCCGGCCGTTCGCGGCCGGCTGCGTCTCCTGCCAGCAGTCGCGCTGAGCGGCCGGCGCATCGGCCGTGCACCCCCGCACGGCCCGCTGCCGGCCATCCGCCTCCCCCTTGGAGCCTCCCGTGCTGCACACCCCCGTCCACCGGTCCGCCCCCGATCCCGGCCAGCTGCTGTCGGTGGACGTCCGTCCCGACCCCCGCCCCGGCCGGGTCGTCGTGGAGGTCGTCGGCGAGGTCGACAGCTACACCGCCCCCGCCCTGGACCTCTGCCTGACCTCGCAGGCACGCCGGCGCGGCGTCCGCGAGCTGGTCGTGCTCCTGGGGCCGGTGACGTTCCTCGGCGCGGCCGGTGTCAGCGTGCTGGCGCAGGCCGATCGGCGCTGCCGGATGCGCGGCGCCCGGCTGGTCATCCGCACCGGCGGGCGGCCCGCCTTGCTCCGTGCGCTGCAGCTGAGCGGCCTGGCCGACCTCGTCGCCGTCGACCCGGACGGCGTCGCCCCGCCGCCGCGCGGCCCGCGGACGACCGGGCGACCGGGCACGAGCCCGCGCCGCCCCTCGGCGCGGCGTCCGCGGCGGGTCTGCCGGTGACCGGATCGACGACCCGCCGACCGTCGGCGAGGTCGCCCGACTCGTGCGCCGCCCACGGGCGGGGCGGTCCGAACGGTCAACCGAAGGTGGCGTCGGTGACCTCGGCGCGGAAGAACTCCCCGGCGTCCTGCCGGTCGGTGCCCCACCACCAGCCGGCGCGCAGCGCCGACGGGATCGTCACGCCGCCGAGGTCCCGTTCGGCCTCGATGGCGACGCCGAACGGGTAGCGCCCGAACGCCTCCCCGTCCGGATTGCCCCAGCGGTGCAGCCAGAGCTCCCGCAGGGCGCCGTCCGGGTCGACCCGCAGGGAGACGGACTCGTCGGCGTCGCCGATCCGCCAGGTGGCCACGGCGGTGTCCGGCGCCGATCCGTCCGCCCAGCGGGCCGCACCGAAGGCGGTCGGCAGCCAGCAGATGCCCTCACCGGCGAGCCGGCCGGCGGCGCTGCGGGTGACGTCCGGGCCCGCTGCGCTCACCACCGGGACCAGGCCGAGCAACCGCCAGCGCATCTGGCCGCTGCCGGCGCCGTACCGGTCGAAGCCGGTGACCGGCAGGCCGGCGACGCGGGCCGTGGCCGCCCAGATGAACCCGTGCGGTGGGGCCAGGACCTGGCGGGCGGTGAACGACCGCCACGTCCCGATCTTGATCAAGCCGCGCATCCGCAGCTGCACCGAGGACCACAGCGGCGTCCCCGTGGGGAGAGCGTGGGACAGCCAGCGACGGGCCGGCTCCGGCAGCCCGTCCACGAGCTCCGGGGCGAACCGGCCGGGTCGGCGCGGGACGCCGGCGAGCCGCCCCCACTCGGTACGCAGCGACCGCGGCGCGGCCGACGCGCCCGACGTCTGGGTGGTCACCCGGCCTGCTCCCCTCCGTGCCCCGTCGGCCCGCACCGAGCCGCCGTGGCCAGCGTGGTCAGCGGGACGAGCACCCGCCAGCCGAGGGGCCCGCGAGGAACCGGCACCGTGGGCAGTCCGGCGGGGACGACTCCGATCGGCACGTCCGCCGCGGTTCCCGCGTGTCCCGCGGTCCCGGGCGGCTCACCGCTCCCCCGCCCCGCGTTCCGGCCGGCGCGCCGCGGACGAGCCGCGGTGCACCTCACCGATCACCGACCACGCCGTGGCCGAGCCCAGCTCCCCGAGCCGGGGCCAGTAGCGCCACACCCACCACCCGACAGCGGTGGCCACGCCGACCGCCAGTCCGGCAGTCGGCGCCCCGAACAGGACCAGCAGGATCGCGGCCCCGACGGCGGCGACCACGAGGGCGGGCGGATCGGCCCGGTTCCGGCGCGCTCGGCGGCGCGGTCGCAGGGTGCTCCGGGGAGGTTCCTCGGCGTCCACGGCCCAGAACCGCTCGACGTCGTCCCACACCCGCTGCTCGTGGTCGCTGAGCACGATCGGCCTCCTCCTTGCCGACCCCGAGCATGCCCGCCGCCGAGGACCCCCGGCCACGGGCCGCATCGGCCAGATGAGGCAACCGATCTTGCCGGTTGTCGGCAACGAGCACGGGACTGCGGATCGGTTTCCGGCGAGCCGCGGCGGAGAGAGGAGCGGACGTGGCCCGCAGCGCCGGATGGAGACGCCCCGGCAGGACCGCGGCGTCGTTCGGAGGACTGGCCGGCCTCGGTCGGGGCGCCCGGGCGCCGGCCGACCTGCTGGGGAGGTACAGCGGAGCCGGACCGGGCGACGTCGTCGCCGTCGACCGCGCCGAGGTCGGCGCCCTCTGCCGGGCCGCGCTCGACGCCGCCGGCGCGAGCCTGAGGGTCGCCGAGCTGCTCACCGACGCGGCCCTGTTCGCCGAGGACCGCGGCAAGGCCGTCGTGGGCGTGGCCCACCTCCTCGACCACCGGGACGCCATGGACGACGGACGCCTCGACGGCCGGGCCGTCCCCCGGATCAGCCGCCCCTCCCCCGCCGTCACCACCTCCGACGCGCGCGGTGGCATCGCGCACAACGGCTTCGACGAGGGCTTCGCCGGACTCGTGGAGGCGGCCCGCGGCTTCGGCGTGGCCGTCTTCGCGCAGCACGGGTCCTACACCTGCGGGCAGCTCGGCTGGTTCACCGAACGCCTGGCCGCAGAAGGGCTCGTCGCTGTGGCCACCGCGGCCTCCCCGGCCCTGCTCGCCGCCGGACCGGGCACCGGCCGGCTCTTCGGCACCAACCCCGTGGCCTGCTCCGTGCGCCACGCCGGACGCCCGCCGCTCACCGTCGACCAGGCCTCCAGCAGCACCGCCTTCGTCACGGTCCGGGACGCCGCCGCGCGGGGCACCCGCCCCCCGAGGGATGGGCCGTGGACGCGGACGGCCGTCCGACGACGGACCCCGAGGCCGCCCTCACCGGCGCACTGCTGCCCTTCCGCGCCCGGGGTGACCGGGTGCTGGATCGGCGTCGGGGCGGGGAGCTCCGGATTTCGCCCAGCCGGAGGCGCTGGCCGCGGTCGAGCACGCCCTGGCCGACGTCGAACAGCGGCGACGGGCGGGTTGATCGGCGCCCGGGCCGTGGGTCGGCCGGCGGCGTCGCCGAGGAGACGTCGCGGACCGCACCGCGAGTGAGCTTGCGGTCCGCGACGTCGAGCGCCCCGACTGGGATCAGCGCAGCGCGGTGACCGGCGCGGGGTCCATGTCGTCGAAGGACTGGTTCTCCCCCGCCATGGCCCACACGAACGAGTAGGCCGCGGTGCCGACCCCGGAGTGCACCGACCAGGACGGCGAGATGACCGCCTGCCGGTCGGAGATCACCAGGTGACACGTCTGGGTCGGCTCACCGAGCAGGTGGACCACCCGCGCGTCCTCCGGCACGTCGAAGTACAGGTAGCACTCGGTCCGCCGGTCGTGCGTGTGCGCGGGCATCGTGTTCCACATCGATCCCGGGTGCAGCTCGGTCACCCCCATCATGATCTGGCAGGACTGGATGCCGTTCGGGTGGATGTACTGGTTCAGCGACCGCCGGTTGCTGGTGAGCTGGTCGCCGAGCTCACGGACGGTGCCCTCCCCCTTGAGCACGAGCTGCGTCGGGCAGGTCGTGTGCGCCGGGGCGCTGAACAGGTAGAACTGCGCACCGGACTCCGCCTCGGCGGAGCCGGCCGCCGGCGGGGCGTCGGCGAACACGACGTCCCGGGTGCCCCGGCCGACGTACAGGCACGCCCCGTTGGGCAGCGTGTACGTCTGCCCGTCGGCGGTCACGGTGCCCGTGCCGCCGACGTTGACGATCCCGATCTCCCGGTTGGCCAGGAAGTACTCCGCGCGCAGCTCGTCGAACGTCGGCAGCGGCAGCTGCCTGCCCGCGGGGACCGCGCCGCCGAGCACGATCCGGTCGTGGTGGGTGTAGACGGCGGTCACCTCGCCGGGCACGAACACCTCCTCCACCAGGTACCGGGCCCGCAGGTCGTCGGTGTCGAACTGCGGGAGCTGGTCGGGGGTCGTCGCGTAACGCTGCTCCACGGTGCGGATCTCCGATGTCTCGAGGGGTGTGGGTGTGTGGGGGCGGTCAGCGGACCAGCCAGCCGCCGTCGACCGGGATGACGGCGCCGTTCAGGTAGTCCGACGCCGGCGACGCCAGGAAGACGAGCGGACCCCGCAGGTCGTCGGGGGTGCCCCAGCGACCGGCGGGGATCCGGTCCACGATCGACTTCTCGCGGGCCTCGTCGGCACGGATCGGCGCCGTGTTGTCGGTGGCCATGTACCCCGGGGCGATCGCGTTCACGTTCACCCCGGAGGCGGCCAGTTCGTTGGCGAAGGACTTGGTGATCCCCGCGACCGCGTGCTTGCTCGCCGTGTAGCCCGGCACCAGGATGCCGCCCTGGAACGACAGCATCGACGCGATGTTGATGATCTTGCCTGCACCTTGCGCCACGAACCGTCGGGCCGCGGCCTGCGACAGGTGGAAGACGGCGTCCAGGTTGACCGTCAGCACGTCGCGCCAGTCCGACGCCGAGTGCTCCAGCACCGGCGCCCGCCGGATGATCCCGGCGTTGTTGACCAGGACGTCGATCCGCCCGAGCGCGTCCACCACGGACCGGACCGACTCGTCCAGCTGCTGGGGGGTGGCCGCGCTCAGGTCCTGCTCGACGTGGTGGACCCGCCGGCCGAGCGCCTTCACCTTGTCGGCCGTCTCGTGCGCCGGCGCCCGGTTCAGCAGCGCGACGTCGGCCCCTGCCTCCGCCAGCGCCAGCGCGGCACCCTGACCCAGCCCGCGCGACGAACCCGTCACCAGGGCGACCTTCCCGTCCAGTCGGAACAGGTCGACACTCATCAGCTCTCCTCCATCGGGACGGACGTCGTCGTGCGGGAACCGGGGCCATCGGCCCGGTCAGCTGCCACGACTCAGAAGTAGGTGCGCAGGTACTCGGCGAGGCAGAGGATCGCCATGGCCTGCCCGTAGGGCATGGAGGTGCGCGGGATCTCGCGGTAGAAGTCCAGGTCCGACCCCATGCCGGTGCCGAACGAGACCTGTTGCAACTCGCCGTCGTCGGAGATGTTCGCGGTGACGGCCCGGACCGCCTTCTCGGCCACCTCGGTGTACCGGTCCGCGAGGTACCCCTTGCGCACCGCCTTGAGGATCCCGTACGCGAACCCCGCTGTCGCCGACGCCTCCACGTAGGACGACTGGTCGTCGAGCAGCGTGTGCCAGAGCCCCGAGTCGTCCTGCAGTTGGGCGAGGGCCGCCACCTGTGCGTCGAGCACCTCGATGAGGAACCGGCGGACCGGGTCGTCCTCCGGCAGGTCCACCAGCTCGAGGAAGTCGGGGATCACCATCGTGAGCCACGAGTTGCCGCGCGCCCACCGGGCCTCGGCGAAGTTGTGGTTGCCCTCGAACGTCCAGCCGTGGAACCACAGGCCCGTCCTCCGGTCCATGAGGTAGGCGACGTGGGTGAGGAACTGGAACGTCGCCTCGCGCACGTAGTGCGGCCGGTCGAGGAGCAGACCGATCTTGGTCAGCGGGAGGACCGTCATCATCAGCGTGTCGTCCCAGAGCTGGTGGTGGTTCTCCTCCGCCAGCGTGATGTGCTGCATGCCGCCGTGCGGGGTGCGCGGCATCGCGCGCATCGCCCACTCGGCCCACGAGTCGAGCCACGGCCGCAGCGTGCGATCGCCCGTCTCCTCGTACCGGTAGGCGAGCGTCAGGAACGGCGCCATCGTGTTGACGTTCTTCGTGGTGCCCTCGGCCAGCCGCGCGGTGAACCAGGAGTCGATGACGTCGCGCATCGCCGGGTCCCCGGTCTGGTCGTAGTACTGCCAGATGCCGTAGAGGCCGACACCGTGGGTCCACTCCCAGCCGGCCCAGCCCTTGGTGTCGATGACGCGCCCGTCGTCGAGCCGGAGGAGGAACTGACCGGTCTCGTCCGCGATGTTGACCAGGTTGTCCGTCAGCCGGCGGACCAGCTCCTGGAGTCCCTCGCGCGAGATGAACCGCTCCGGCGCCCGCAGCAGCGGACTGTGCTTCACCGGCCACACCGGCTGCGGCGCGCTCGTGGTCTCAGTCATCACCGTTCTCCGTCGTCGTGCCCTGGTCGCAGGGATCGCCGGGACCTGATCGGGCCCGCCGGGAGTCGTCGGTCCGCGGACCGGCTGCCCGCACCCGGGCGGGGATCGGCCGGCAGTCCTGCAGCGCGGAGCTGACCGGCCGGGTGGAACACCTCGGGAACGTACGTGACGCCCTCGTCGGGTCGCCGTCACCCGGAGGGCGGCGCGGACGGCCGGAGGAGCGGGTGGCGCCCGCGCGGAGCGGGACCGAGCCGTGCTCGATCCGGCGCGCGGTCGCCACCCGCTCCCTCGACACAGCCGGGCTCAGACGCGGCCGGCGCCGACCAGCTGCGAGCCGGCCTCGTGGGTCTCGAGGTCCTCGAGCGTCGTGCCCTTGGTCTCGGCGGACAGGAGCGCGGCCACGGCCGCGACCAGGCAGATGCCGAACGTGGTCGCCCCGATGACGAGCGGGACGTTGGTGGACCCGGGAGGAGCGATCGCCGTGAAGACGCTCGGGAAGAACGACGCGAGCATCAGGCCGACGTTCTGCGACACCGCGAAGCCGGTCACGCGGATCCGCATCGGGAACTGCTCCTGGAAGAACGTCGCAAAGGTCGCGTTCCACATCTGGAAGAAGATCCCCTGCACGACGACGACGCTCACGAAGACCAGGAACAGGTTCCCCTGGTCGATGGCCCACAGGTAGACCCCGGAGAGCAGGCCGCCACCGATCCCGCCGACCACCATGAGCGTCCGCCGGCCGATCCGGTCGGACAGCGCCCCGAAGAACGGGATCGTCAGCACGGCGGTCACGTTGGCCACGAGCGTGACCCAGAGGAAGTCGCTGGTGGAGTAGCCGATGCCGTAGCCCTCCTGCGTCGCGTAGGCGATGCCGAAGACGAGGGTCGCCATGCCGATCACGTTGGTGAAGGTCATGAGGACGCACCGCACCAGGACCCACGGGTGGGTGCGCAGGAGGTCGACGATCGGGAACCGGCGCTTGGCCTTGATCTCTCCGGACTTGGCGAGGTAGGCGGGGGGCTCCTGCACGCGACGACGGATGACGTACCCGGCCAGGATCACGAACGCGCTCAGCAGGAACGGGATGCGCCATCCCCAGGTCTGGAACTGGTCGTCGCTCAGCAGCGCCGCGAGCGGCAGCATCGCACCGGTGGCCAGGATCGAGCCGAACTGCGTGCCCTGGAGGCAGAAGCTCGCGAAGAACCCGCGCTTCGCGTCCGGGGAGTGCTCGACGACCATCGCGCTGGCACCGCCGAGCTCGCCGGCGACGGCGAACCCCTGGACCAGGCGCAGGATCACCAGGAGGACGGGCGCGAGGATGCCGACCTGTCCGTACGTGGGCAGCAACCCGACCAGGAAGGTCGACACGCCCATCAGCAGCATCGCGAAGACGAGCACGTTCTTGCGGCCGTGCCGGTCCCCCCACGCGCCCAGGACGACGGCGCCGAGCGGACGGGAGACGTACCCCACCGCGTAGGTCGCGAGGGAGGCGATGATCGCGATGGTCGGGTTCTCGGACGGGAAGAAGATGGCGGGGAAGACCAGCGCCGCGGCCTGCGAGTACAGCGCGAAGTCGTAGTACTCGAGCGCGCTGCCGATCCAGCCGCTCATCGCGGCCCGCTTCGGGTCGCGCGTGCCGAACCTGGCCTCGGTCCCGATCTCGCCGGGTGTGGTCGTCATTCGTCCATACCTCTCGTCAGCAGTGGCGAGGGACCGGGACCGGCCCCTCCGGAACGGCGGGTGTGATCTCGATGGCCGGCGACGCCGGCCGGCCGGTGGGGGCGGACGCGTTCACCGGCGCGCCCCTCCGGACACGGACGCCGCGGCCTGCACGGCCTGGGCGGTGAGCGCGGTGACGGCGGCGAAGTCGCCGGCGTCCACGAGGTCTGGCCGGACCATCCACGACCCGCCGACGGCGGGCACGTTGGGCAGCGCCAGGTAGTCGGGGAGGTTCGCCGGCGAGATCCCGCCGGTCGGGACGAACCGCACCTCCGGGAACGGGGACGCGAGCGCGGCGAGCGTCGCGACACCGCCGTACTGGGCGGCCGGGAAGAACTTCACCGTGTCGATGCCGAGGTCGAGTGCCGCGATGAGCTCCGACGGCGTCACGACGCCGGGCAGCACGTCGACGCCGCGCTCGCGGGCCCGCGCCACCACCGTCGGGCTGAGGCCGGGGCTGACCACGAATCGAGCACCGGCGTCGGCAGCCTGGTCGACCTGCTCGGCGCGGACGACCGTGCCGGCGCCGACCACCAGGTCGGGGTGCCCGGCCATCCGCCGGATGGCCTCGGTCGCCGCCGGGGTGCGGAAGGTGACCTCCGCGACGCGCAGCCCACCGGCGACCAGCGCGTCCGCCAGGCCCTCGGCGCGATCGGCATCGGCCAGGACGACGACGGGGACGAGGCGTCCGCCGAAGGACTCGACGAGATGAGCCACGAGACCTCGTTTCGGTGAGTGGAACGTTTCAGTGCGCTGGGCGGAACGAGGATGGCATGACGGCGGTCACATCCGCAATGGTTTCGTGTCATCTAGTGCAACGGTTCGTTTCGTTGACCGAAACGCCGGGTGGTGTCAGACTCCTGCCATGGCCGAGCCTCCCCGCATCGAGGCCGTGGACCGTGCAGTTCGACTCCTCGTCGCCCTGGCCGAGGCCGGGGTCGATGGAGCCGGTCTGAGCGACCTCGCCGACAAGGTGGGGGTCAACAAGTCCACGGCGTACCGCGCGCTGACGACGCTGCGCGCACACTCCTTCGCGATCCAGTCCGACAGCACCGGCCGCTACCGGTTGGGGCCGTCGGCGATCGCGTTGGGCGACGCCTTCTGGGGGGCGGACAACCTGCAGGTCGCCGTCCACCCGGCGCTGGTCGCCCTGTCCCGCGAGGTCGGCGAGCTGGTGCACCTCGGGGTGATGGTCGACGACCAGGTGCTCTACGTGGACAAGGTGGAGCCCGAGCGGGCCATCCGGGTGTGGTCGTCGGTGGGCCAGCGCGCCCCGGCGGCGACGACGTCCATGGGCCGGGCGCTGCTCGCGGCCGGCGACGTCCCGGACGACCAGCTGAGGGCCTACCTGCGCGCGGTCCCACCGGACCGCGAGGTCAGCTGGGAGCACCTCCTGGACGTCGTCCACGCGGCGCGCTCCCGCGGGTACGCCACCGAGATCGAGGAGAACGAGCCCGGCGTGGCGTGCATCGGCATGGCGATCCTCCGCGGCAACCGGACGGTCGGCGCCCTGTCGATCACCTCGCTGGCCGAGCGCATGGCGCCGGACCGCCAGGTGGCGCTCGCGGAGGCGATCCGCGGCGTCGTGGGCCCGCTGCTGCCCGAGGGGCTCGCCCTCGCCGGGCCGGCCGACACCCTCGTCGAGGACGCCGGCGACGCCGCCCGGGGCAACGGCCACCCGGTCGACGAGTTGGTGAGCCGGTGACGGGCGGAACGGCCCTCCAGCCGTATGTCGTGACCCTGGGCGAGACGATGGCGCTGCTCCGGGCCGACCAGCCGGGTCCCCTGGCACACAACTCCACGCTGGGTCTGGGCGTCGGGGGCGCCGAGTCCAACGTCGCCATCGGGCTGGCCCGCCTGGGGACCGAGGTGGCCTGGTGCGGCCGGGTGGGGGACGACTCCCTGGGTGTGCTGGTGCAGCGGGAGATCCGGGCCGAGGGGGTGCGGGCTCACGTGCGCGTCGATCCGGACGCGCCCACGGGGCTGATGATCAAGGAGCGGCGCACTCCCGCGACGCAGAAGGTCGCCTACTACCGCGCCGGCAGCGCCGGCAGTCGGCTGGCGCCCGACGACGTCCCGGCGGGCCTCGTCGAGGACGCCGCCCTGCTGCACGTCACCGGCATCACCGCGGCCCTCTCCTGCTCGGCGCGGGCGGCGCTGCTCGACGCGGTCGACCGCGCCCGGGCGGGCGGGGTGCCGGTGTCCTTCGACGTCAACCACCGGGCGAGCCTGTGGTCGGCAGCGGAGGCCGGCGCCTTCGCGCGCGACCTGCTGGAGCGGGTCGACCTGGTCTTCGCCGGCGAGGACGAGGCCGCGCTGGTCGTCGGACCGCACCGGCGTGCCGAGGACGCGGCCGCCGAGCTGGCCACGCTCGGCCCGCGGGAGGTCGTCGTCAAGCGTGGCGCCCAGGGGGCCCTGTCACTGGTCGACGGCGAGGTGCACACCGCGCCGGCCGTCCCCGTCGACGTGGTCGACACCGTCGGGGCCGGGGACGCCTTCGTGTCCGGGTACCTCGCCGAGCGCGTCGCCGGCGGCTCCCCCGCCGCACGCCTGGCGCTGGCGGTCACGACCGGGGCCTTCGTGTGCCTCACCCCCGGTGACTGGGAGGGCCTGCCGCGGCGCGCGGAGCTCTCGCTGCTGACCGACAGGGAACCCGTCCAGCGCTGAGGCCCAGCAGCCTCCTCCGGGCGCGCTGTCGAGCAGGCCGAGGTCCGGCTCCCCCGTTCTCTCCCCGGCGGGCTCTGCACGCACGGGCCGACGGCACCTCAGTAGTGGTAGCGCACCTGCAGGACGACGAGCTGGTCACCGTCGACCGTGTGGACCAGGCGGTGCTCCTGGTCGATGCGACGCGACCAGCAGCCCGACAGGTCCCCGCTGAGCCGCTCGGGCTCGCCGGTGCCGGCCGCCGGGTCGCGGGCCGCCTGCTCGTCCACAGTGCCGGCCGGGCGGCGTCGAGGCGAGGCGGCGCGCCACTGTGTCAGGTGCCTGACACAGGCGTACCTTTCGCTCTGTGGCAACGCCGACAGCGCTCGACGGGCGTGACGGCTTCTGCGTCGTCGTGCTTGCCGCAAGTGCCGGCGGTCTGCGGGCGCTGCGCACCGTCGTCTCCCGCCTGCCGGCCGACTTCCCGGTACCCGTCCTGGTGGTGCAGCACCGCAGTCCCGGCCTTCCCGAGGTGCTCGCCGACCTCCTGCGCCCCGCGGCGAACCTCCCCGTGCGGACCGCCACGTCCGGTCGGCTCCACACCGGCGTCACGGTCCTGCCGGTGGGGACCACCGCCGACCTGGAGCCGGACGGGGTGCTGACGCTGCGGCCGCACCCGACGACCACGACCGCGGACGCAGTGCTCGTCAGTGCTACTGCCGCCTTCGGCCCACGAGTGCTGGCCGTCGTACTGACCGGCCGGCTGTCCGACGGGGCCGCAGGCGTGCGCGCCGTCCGGCGGGCGGGTGGTCGGGTGCTGGTCCAGGACCCCGACGACGCCGAGGCGCCGGGCATGCCCAGCGCGGCCCTCGCCACGGGCTGCGTCGAGCACGCCCTGCCGCTGCTCCTCGTGGCGCCGGCGCTGGTGGCGTACGTGATGGCGCCGGGCGCCGCGGACCTGCTCGCCGTCCCCGTGCCGCCGTGGGCCCGGCTGGGTTCCCGCCGGTCCGTCCTCGCGTGAGGGCCGGGATGCAGGCGTAGCGTTCGCCTCGCCCGGAGCCGACGGGTACACCCGTTCGGGAGGAGCGGCACGTGTCCACGCCCGCCCCCACGCCGCCGGACCCACGACGCAATCTCCTGCTCGCGAGCCTGCCCGACGAGGAGTTCGACCGGCTGCGACCCCTGCTCGAGCCGGCGCGGCTGGACGTCCGCGATCAGGTCTACGAGCGCGGCAAGCCCATCGAGCACGTCTGGTTCGCCGTCGACTGCGTGTTCTCCCTGATCGCGACCGTCGATGGGGAGGCCGCCGTCGAGGTGGCGACGATGGGCCACGAGGGGCTGGCCGGTCTGCCGGCATTCCTGGGCTCGGCCGAGAGCCCGAACGACTGCTTCTGCCAGATCGCCGGCGCGGCGGTGCGCCTGACCGTCGGCGACCTGCGTCGATTCCTGTCCGGGGACGGCGCGCTGCACGACGTGCTGCACAGCTACACGCAGGCCACGATGGTGCAGCTGTCCCAGAACGTGGCCTGCAACCGGCTGCACAGCACCGAGGAGCGCTGCGCCCGGTGGCTGCTGCAGACCCGTGATCGCGTGGGATCGGACCAGTTCGAGCTCACCCAGGAGTTCCTCGCCCAGATGCTGGGCGTCCGGCGGGGCACCGTGTCGCTGACCGCAGGCGTGCTGCAGCAGGCCGGCCTCATCCGCTACACCCGGGGCCGGATCACCGTTCTCGATGGCGACGCGCTGCACGAGGCGGCCTGCGACTGCTATGACATCGTGCAGGCCGAGTACCAGCGCCTCACCGCAGCCCCCGAGCTCTGATCGCCACCGCGGCGGATCCCCGGCGCCGGCCGTCGAGGCCAGGGCCTGTCCAGGGGGTCGTGTTCGTCCAAGGCGGTTCGCTCGAGTCTCTGGCACGCCGCATCAGGGAGGGCGACCCCGCCACCCCTGTTCTGGAGTGGCGGGGCCTCACCGCGGCGCGCCCCCGGGTGGCCGCCGCGGCTGCTCGGGGTGCGGGGGAACGCTAGGGGTCTCGCCGCTCGGTGGGCTGGTCGGCGGACCGCGAGGGCCGGGTCCGGACGAGTGGGATCTCGCCGGTGAGGACGAGGTGCTCGGCGATGTCGCGCACCTTGACGTTCCTGCTCATCGATACGGCGGCCAGGGCTTCGAATGCCTGGTGGGGGGTCAACTCGTGGCGCTCGATCAGGATGCCCTTGGCCTGCTCGATGACCGCCCGGGACTCGAGAGCGACCTGGAGGTTGTCGGCCGTCTCCCGGGCCCGGCGGTACGCCTGGACGGTTCCGGCGGCGACCGCCGCGTAGGGGGCGAACCCGGTGGCCACCGCCCGGCTGGCCTCGTCGAAGGCGTGCGGCCTCCGGGCGTAGACGTTCAGCGACCCTGCGACCTGCTCGTCCCCGGCGACGATCAACGGGACGGCCAGCATGCTGAGGACGCCTTGTCCGGCGACGTACCGCAGATAGTCCGTCCACCGGCTGTCCACGCGCGTGTCCCCGATCTCGACCGGGAGGCCGTTGCGGGCGCTGTGCAGGCACGGCCCGTCGCCGCGGTCGTACTGGACCTCGTCGAGGCCGAGGGCCAGTGGCCCGGTGTCGACGACGGTCATCGGCGCGTCCTTGACGAGCAGCGTGACCGACGCCTCGGGGTCACCGGGCATGACCCTCTTCGTGAGGTCTGCCATCGATTGCAGCAGGGTCTCCATGGAGAGTTCCCGCAAGGACCTCTGCCCCAGGTGCTCCAGCGCCTCGACGGCTTCCCTGGATCGCTGGTTCTCGCTGCGGGCCACCGTGGGCCTCCGGTCTCATGGACACCGGGGCGCGACCTCGGCGGCGAACCCCACGGTGGGTCCGCAAGTGCGCTACGCCGCTGCCTGACGCAACTCGACGCCGACGTCTTGAACCGGGCGTCGACAGCAGCCTACGCGCCGGCGGGTGCGCCGGTGCGGCGGGCTCGCCCGGCCACAGCCTCGAGCACCATCTGGTCGAGGCGCGGAGACCGTGCCGGACCCGACCACGTGCGAGCGCCGTACGTGCTGGGCGTGTCCCTGGGCGGTCGTCTCGACCTCGAGCTGGCCCGGGGGAACCCGGCTCGTCTTCAGCACCCTGGCCCCGGCCGCTGGTCCGCTCATGCGCCCGGCCGTCCTCCGTACGGCCGCCCTGGGTGTCCTGCGAGCACGCGGGTGGCCCACGCCCGCTGGCGGGGCAGCGGCACTCGTCCGCGGTTCCGCGGAGGCGGAGGACTTCTGGCGTCTCGTCCGCCACGCCATCCTGCCCGAGGCCACGCTCGACCACCGGGCGATCGACTGTCCGGTCCTGGTCGCGCAGGCCACGCACGACGTCCTCACGCTCAGCCAGGCCGCGTGGCTGACGCTGCTGGTCCCCGGCGCGCGCTTCCGCGGGCTGCCTTCTCCCGAGCCGGGTGCTCGCCGGTGTCAGCCCATCGTCTTCTGGCCGTCGATGGATTCCCGCAGGATGTCGGCGTGGCCGGCGTGCTGAGCGGTCTCGGCGATGACGTGGAGGAAGACCCGTCGGGCCGACCAGCGGGCGCCCGGCTCGAACCAGGGTGCCTCCGGCAGCGCGTGCTCGACGTCCAGGTCCGGGAGGGTGGCGACGAGTTCATCGGTGTGCCGGGCCACCGCTTCGTAGTCGGACAGCACGCCTGCCAGCGTCTCCCCCGGCGCGAGGTGCCAGTGCCGGGACACGGCGTCGGGGCCCCAGTTGCGGTGCATCGCCACGGCCCCGCCCTCGGCGAACCGCACCCACTCGGCCTCCGTGGCCGCCACGTGCTTGATCAGCCCGGCCAGGTTGAGGGCGCTGGCAGTCGGCCGCCGCAGCGCCTGCTCGTCGGTCAGACCGCGGACGGTGTACCGCAGGAAGGCCCGGTGTCGCCGTAGGGACTCGATCAGGTCGGCCCGCTCGCGCGTGAGGGTGGTCGTACCGGTCATGAGATCCCCTTCCGTCGTCCTCCGGTGGGTCGGTGCCGACGCTAGAGGCAGGGAGTGCCCACATGGGACGGATCGGCATCCGCAGATCACCTCGTCGCGGACGATCGGCTCGACCACCAAGCGCCGGTGAGCAGTGGTGCGCCACTCCCCTCCCCGGTCCGCGAGAGCTCGATCGACACACCGCTTCACCCTGCGAGCCGATCTTGGTGCTGTCGGCAGCGGTTGACCAGCGACGAGCATGCAGGTGAAGCCGCCCGTCGGTCACCGGACGTCGTCGGCTGCCGTCGGCCATCGTGGGCGGTTTGTCGATCGCGAGTTGGTCGCGTCCTCCCGGTCGGCCGTGACCCCGATGTCGCCCCCACCCGATGTGCAGACTGCAGGGGACGTCTGGACCCGGACCGGCACGGGGATCAGGCAGATCGCAGGAGGTCGGCCAACACGCCCACGTCGGGCAGGTCCAGGTGCGGGCGCACCTCCTCGGGCAGGTCAGTGAACGACTGGGCGTGCCCGATGCCGGTGTGGACGGCGACGGCGAGTGACCCGCCCTTGTGCGCCATCGGCACCTCCAGTTCAGGGTCGTCGCCGACCACGGCGAGCTCCACGGCTGGGACGTCGAGATGCCGCGCCGCCGCCTGGAGGGCCTGCAGGGCCGGCTTCCCGACGACGGTCACCCGGGCTCGGGTGATGTCGCGGACGACGGCGCTGATCGCCCGCGAGGTGCCGAGCGTGCGGCCCTCGGCGGTGGCGAAGAACAGTGACTGCGAGGCGCTGTAGAACTTCGCCCCCTCGAAGACCGCGAAGCAGGCGGCCTCCAGCGCTTCGAAGGTGAGCTCCTGCCGGAACCAGCCCGCGAAGACGGCGTCCGCGGTCGCTCCACGCAGGGGCGGGAGGGTCTCGATGCCGGCGGCCTCCAGCGGCTCGGTGATGCCCTTGCCGCCGAGCACCATCACCCGTCGGTGTCCTCGTCGCCGGAACAGCTCGGCCGCGGCGGTGGCCGGTGTGAGGACGGCGTCGTCGGGCACGGGGAAGCCGGCCTGTTGGAGCGCGTCCGCGCACTGCCTGGGCGTCTTCACGGTGCCGTTGGTGAACACGCAGAACCGCAGGTCCCGTTCGGCGAGCAGACGCACGAACTCGACCGCTCCGGGCAGTGCGCGCAACCCCCGGTTGTTGCGGTCACCGAGGACCAGGGTCCCGTCCATGTCCAGCACGAAGCCGCGCACCCGCCGCAGCCTCTCGAGCGCGCCGGTGTCCGGTTCAGGCACGGGAGGCTCCTTCCGCACGACGGTGGACGAACAGCCGGAAATCCGGCTTGCCCACCGCCAGGTCGTGGACGGACGGCCGCTCGCCCAGCTCGCGGAGCAGGGTGAGCACCGGTGTCAGGGTCGGGTTGTAGTGCGCCGGCGCCGGGCCGGTGGCGACCATCGCGTCGACCTGCTCGGCGGGCATGTGCGCCCGCAGCAGCAGCTCCTCGTCGCTGACCGCCGGACCGAACTGCCGGCGCAGTTCCTCCGGTGACGGCGGCGGGGGCTCCGACTGCAGCTCGCGCGCCCGTGGCCGGTCGAGGATCCGGTCGAGCACGACCGGGTCGATGGGGGCGGTGGGCCGGCCGAAGCTGCCCAGCGCATACCGGATCACCTGGTCGGGCACGTTCGAGTAGCGCTCGCCGATGACGTTGAACAGCGCCTGCGAGACGACCATCTGGGGGAACGGCGTGACCATGATGGGGTGGCCGAGTTCGGCGCGGACCCGGCCGACCTCCTCGATGAGGCCGTCGAACCGGTCCTCCATGCCGATCTCGCGCAGCTGGCGGCGGGTGGTGGTCATGACGCCGCCGGCGATCTGGTGGTGCAGGAACGCGGCGTCGAAGTCCTGCGGTCGACCGGCCGGCAGCTCTTCCGCCGTCGCCAGCCGTTCGAAGAAGTCGCAGGCCAGGCCGAGCGCGCGGTCGTCGATGTCGACGCGGTGGCCCATCTCGCGGAGGTTGGACACGGTGCGGCGGACCTCCGGCAGCGACGAGCCGTTGCCGAGCGGCCCGCAGCCGGTCTGCACGACCTCGACGCCGAGCTCGGGCGCGATCGAGTAGGTCAGGGGGGAGAGCCCGATGGTGGCGTGCGAGTGCAGCTCGAGCGGCGTGCTGCCGAGCTCGGCCTTGATCGCCGGGAGGAGTGTGCGGGCCCGCTCGGCCGTGAGGATGCCCGCCGGGTCCTTGACGTAGACGCGGTCGACGTCCGGGCACTCGCGCATCTGCCGGGCCAGGTCGGCGTAGAAGGCGTCGTCGTGGACCGCGCTGATCGTGAAGGTCAGCGCCGCGACCACCTCGTCGACGCCGGCCTTCTTCAGCCGGCGGCCGGTGGCGCGGGCGGCGTCCATGTCGTGCATCGGGTCGAGGACGACGACCCGGTCGATCCCGTTGGCGACCAGCCGGTCGTAGACCAGCTGCATGGTGTCGGGGTGGGAGTTCTGCCAGGAGATGAAGCGGAACCCGGTGCCGATGAACTGCAGCTTGGTCGTCGGCATGAGGGCCCTCGTGCGCCGGAACAGCTCCCAGGGGTCCTCCCGGTGGGTGCGGACGAGCATGCCCATCGCGGTGCTGGAGCTGTAGTCCAGAGCCCGGAAGCCGACCCGCTCCAAGATCGGCGCCACCTGGAGCACGTGTGCCGTGCGCAGGCCGGCGGCGCCCCAGAGGCTCTGGTTGCCGTCGCGCAGGGAGACGTCGACCAGTCCGACGTCGGCCATCAGGGCACCTCCACGAGGTCGGGCTGGGAGCTGCGCAGGAACCGCTCGAAGAAGGCGGTGTCCACTCCGCCGGCGGCGAACTCGGGGTCGGCAAGCAGCGCGGCGTGCACGGGCACGGTCGTCGTCACGCCGTCGATGCGCAGCAGTGAGAGCGCGGCGCGGGCCCGGGCGAGGGCATCGGCGCGGTCGGCTCCGTGCACGATCAGCTTGGCCAGCAGCGAGTCGTAGTAGGGCGGGACGACGGACCCGCCCTGCACGTGGGTGTCCACGCGGATGCCGTCGCCGACGGGCAGCACCACGCGATCGATCCGCCCCGGTGACGGCCGGAAGTCGGCGGTCCAGTCCTCGGCGTTGATCCTGCACTCGACGGCGTGCCCGGTGAGGGTGACGTCCTCCTGCCGGATGGACAGCGGCCGCCCCTCGGCGACGGCGAGCTGCTCGGCGACCAGGTCGATGCCGGTGACCATCTCGGTGACCGGGTGCTCCACCTGGATGCGGGCGTTCATCTCGAGGAAGTAGAACGCCTCGCGCTCGCGGTCGTGGAGCAGCTCGATCGTGCCCAGGCCGCGGTAGCCGAGGTGCTCGGCGAGGGCCAGGGCGGCGCGAGCCATCTCGGAGTGCACGCGGTCGGGCAGCAGCGGCGCCGGGGCCTCCTCGAACAGCTTCTGGTAGCGGCGCTGCACCGAGCAGTCGCGGTCGCCCACGGCCACCGCCCGGGTGCCGTCGCCGATCACCTGCACCTCGACGTGCCGGCCGGAGGCGACGTACCGCTCCAGGTAGACCCGAGGGTCGCCGAACGCGGCGGCGGCCTCGGAGACCGCCAGGTCGAGGGTGTGCGGCAGCTCCTCGGCCGTGCGGACCAGCTTCATGCCCCGCCCGCCGCCACCGCCGACGGCCTTGACCAGCAGCGGGTAGCCGACCTCGGCCGCCACCGCCCGCGCGCCGGCCAGGTCCGCGGCCTCGCCGCCGGGCACGACGGGCAGCCCCGCCGCGATCGCGTGCGAGCGGGCCCGCAGCTTGTCCCCGACCGCCTCCAGGGACGCCGGGGTCGGCCCGACGAAGACGATCCCGGCCGCCTCGCAGGCCCGGGCCAGCGCGGGGTTCTCCGACAGGAAGCCGTAGCCGGGGTGCACCGCGTCGGCGTGCACCGCCTGTGCGGCACCGACCACCGCCGACGGGTCGAGGTAGCTCGCCGACGCCGGCGCGGGGCCCAGCCGGACCACCCGGTCGGCCAGCCGGGCCGGCAGCGAGTCCAGGTCCGCGTCAGAGGCGGCAAGCACCGACTCGATGCCCAGCCGGCGGCACGTGCGGATGACACGGACCGCGATCTCCCCGCGGTTGCCGATGAGCAGCCGGCGGATCCTCACGAGGCGCCCTCGCCCAGGCCGGCGGTGTCCGACCCCGGGT
This sequence comes from Geodermatophilus sp. SYSU D00703, assembly GCF_054050155.1. Taxonomy (NCBI): domain Bacteria; kingdom Bacillati; phylum Actinomycetota; class Actinomycetes; order Geodermatophilales; family Geodermatophilaceae; genus Geodermatophilus; species Geodermatophilus sp. SYSU D00703. The sequence goes on from NZ_JBJGYU010000021.1 coordinate 36,105, forward strand.
CCACCACCAGGAGGACCGCGTCGGTGTCGGCGAACTCCCCGTTGCCGGTGCGGAACTCCACCACCGTGCCGCGGACACCGGCGTGCACCGGGGTCATCATCTTCATGGTCTCGACGATGCCGACGACGGTGTCCTCGGCGACCCGGTCGCCGACCTCGACGAACGGTGCCGCACCCGGCTTCGGCGCCCGGTAGAAGGTGCCCAGCAGCGGCGGGTGCACCGCGACCAGGCCCTCCGCCACCGCGGCGGACGGGCCTTTGTGGCCACTGTGGCCGCCCTCCGAGGGGGCCTTGTGGCCGGTTCGGCCGTCGTCCTCGACCGCGGGCCGGCGGAGCACCTGCTGCTCGGCCGTCCAGCCTGTCGCGCCCTCCCGGCGCACCGTCAGGGTGAGGTCGGCCAGCTCCAGGTGCAGCTCCTCGAGGCCGCTGGAGTCGAGCACGTGCAGGACATCGCGGACGTCGTCGGGAGTGAGGTCCACGGCGTTCAGCTCTCCGGGGAGCTCGGGCGCTTGCCGCCCAGCAGGTTGAACACGTGGTCGAAGGCGCGAGCCGTCGGAGCGGCGACCCCGGACTTGGCCGCCGCGGCGTCCTTCTCCGCCCACACCGTCTCCGGGCGGCTCTGGAGGAGGAAGACGTTCTCGCCGGGTGGCGCCGTCCGCGACACCGCCCACTCGATGTCCTGCGGGCAGCCGTAGTGCGCCTCGACCTGCCGGGCGATCGCCACCAGCTCGGCGATCTCGTCGTCGCTGACCGACGGGACGTCCCGCAGGTTCGCCGGCACGTCGCTCTCCACCACCCCGGCGCCGCTGGGATCGGGCTGGTGCCACCGGGTCTTGGACGACACCGTCCGCCGGACGACCTCCCCGGTGACCTTGCTGACGACGAAGGAGTCCGGGGTGACGTCGCCGCTGACGACGGCCGAGCCGAGGCCCCAGCTGGCGTCGATGGCGACGACCGAGCGGTCGCCGGACAGCGGGCTGCGGGTGAACATCACCCCGGAACTGCGGGAGCCCACCATCTGCTGCACGACGACGGCCATCGCCAGGTCCGTCTCGGGGATGCCGCGGCGCAGCCGGTAGGTCACCGACTCGATGCTGTAGAGGCTCGCCCAGCACCGACGGACGTGGGAGAGGACCGAGTCCGCGCCGCGCACCCACAGGTAGGTGTCCTGCAGCCCGGCGAAGCTGGCCTCGGCGGAGTCCTCGCTGGTGGCGCTGGACCGGACGGCCACCGGCAGGTCGGGCTGGCCGCACGCGTCGGCGAGTCGGGTGTACGCGGCCGTCACCGCCTCGGCGACCTCGGCCGGCAGCGGCGCCGACTCGACGATCGACCGGAGCTCGGCGCAGGCCGCCGCGACCGCATCGGCGTCGGACGGGTCGAGCGCCGTCACGCGCGAGCCGAGGTCGAGCGCGGCGACCGCGGACCGGAAGGCCTCGGTCGTCACGACGAAGCCGTCGGGGACGCGGATGCCCGCCCGCATCAGCTCCCCCAGGCTGGCGCCCTTCCCCCCCGCCACCGGGACGTCGTCCCGGCCGACGTCGGCGAAGCGCAGTACGGGCTGGATCGTGGTCATGGCGGTCCCCATCAGCCGAGGATGGTCACGACGCCGCGGTCGCCGTCGACGCGCACGCGGTCACCGGTCTTGATCTTGGTGGTGGCCTGGCCGCTGCCGACGACCGCCGGCATGCCGTACTCGCGGGCGACGATCGCCGCGTGCGACATGGTGCCGCCGATGTCGGAGACGGCGGCGGCGATCTTGCCGAACACCGGCCCCCAGCTGGGCGCGGTCACCGGGCACACGAGGATCTCGCCCTCGCGGATCTGCCCGATCTCGTTGACGTTCATCAGGACGCGGGCGACGCCCTCGACGACGCCGGGCGAGGCGGCGTACCCGCGGACGGTGTTCTCGTCGAGCTCGTCGTCGGCCAGCCAGGTCTCGATGGTCTCGTCGGTGACGCCCCAGAGCATCTGCACCGCTGGGTCGTTCATCGTCTCGGGCACCGGTCCCAGCGCCGGCGGAGGCGACCACCGGGCCAGCGCCTCGAGGATCTGCTTGCGGCGCTCGACGATCGGCCGCCAGTGGCGGGCGCCCAGCTCCGTCCCGCCGGCCGCCCACGCCAGTTGCACGTCGGCGAGGGCGTCCTCGACCTCGACGTGCCGCAGGTGGAACACGTCCTCGGCGTCGGCCAGCACCCCCCGGTCGGCCAGCAGCTGCCCGAAGGCGCGGATCTTCTGGAAGAACCGGGTGGTGAACCAGTGCTCGCAGTAGAACTTGTGCGACTCGATGTAGGGAAACACCTGCCGGCACAGCCCGAGCATCTGGTCGAAGGCGGCCTTCTCGTCGTCGGAGCCCAGCAGGGCGCGGTACTCCTGGGCGATCCGCTCCCGCTCCTGGGCCAGCCGCTCGGTGGGTCGGGTGAGGTCCTCACCGTTGCGGATCTGCTCGACGTAGCGGGGCAGTGCCGCGAACGGCACGGTCAGGTCGTCGGCCCACGACAGGTGGTGGTGGTAGAAGCCGTCGCCGACCGAGACGTTGAACCACGGGTCCTTGGCCTCCTCCAGGGCGGCCAGCCACCGGGCGCCGGCGTCCCCGCGCTCGGCCAGTGCGCCGAGCACCTTGGCCGGGTCGTTGCCCTCGACGAACAGGTCGGCGAGGTCGAGCTCGACCGCGAGCGCTGCAAGCTCCTTCAGCTCGTCGTCCGGCCGGTACATGGTCACCTCCATGCCGGCGACCATGCGGGCGACCGTCTGGTCCCCGATCTCCGGGAAGGCCTGCTTGCAGAACCCGAAGAAGACGACGTAGGCGCCGTAGCCGAGCATCAGGAACTCGGTGTGGTGGTGCCACATCTTCGAGTACAGGTCGATGCAGCGGTGGAAGTCCTCGCGGAGGAGGTGGTTGGACGCGAAGCCGCGGGCCTCGGTGACGACGGACAGGTCGTCCAGCTCGCCCAGCTGCGGCACCTCGACCGCCTCGATCTCGGCGATCAGCGCCTCGATCCGCTGCTGCCACTCCCCGTACAGGCGATCCCAGTTGGCGTAGTAGTGGCCGGCCCGCTCCTGGAAGTGCTCGAGGCGTTCGGCCTGCTTCGCCGGGTCCAGGACCGGGTTGGCGGTGATGTAGACCCGCCCGTTGACGATCCGGTACTCGATCCCCATCGTCGTCGGGAAGGAGAACAGGCGCGCGGTGTTCGCGCCGATCGCGGTGTACGGGATCTCCGAGGTGAGGCCGTCGAAGGCCGGCACCACCTCGGGGAAGTGCATGGAGTTGTAGAACCAGAACCGCTGGTCGTCCTCGGGCTGGAAACGGGAGAAGTACGGGTACATCTCCTCCCACCCCTCCGCGCCCGGGACGTCGGCGATCTGGGACGGCAGCGGGAACGACCGCTCGCCGGTGGGCTGGGACATCTGTCCTCTCCTCTTTCTCGGGGTCAGGCGAGCGAGTAGTCCCGCTGCGTGCGGGCGTACTCGACGACGTCGGCCAGGGAGCCGGGATCGGCCATGGCGCTGGGATCGGCGACGTCCGCGGGGTCGGCGCCCATCAGCAGCCGGCGGACCGGGACCTCCATCTTCTTGCCGCTGCGCGTCAGTGGGACCGCGCGGACGGCGATGATCCGGTCGGGCACGTGCCGCGGCGTGTACTCCTCCCGCAGCCGGCGACGCAGCCGCGCCTGCAGCTCGTCGTCCAGCACCGCACCGGGCGCCAGCACGACGAACAGCGGCATGAAGAACCCGCCGCCGGGCAAGTCGAGGTTGACGACCAGCGAGGTGACGACGGCCGGGTCGTCCTCGACCACGCGGTAGATCTCGGCCGTGCCGATGCGCACACCGTGCCGGTTGAGCACCGCGTCGGAGCGGCCCCGCACGAAGCAGCCGCCGCGCTCGTTGACCTCGAGGAAGTCCCCGTGCCGCCAGACGCCCGGGAACGTCTCGAAGTAGCTGGCCCGGTACCGGGCGCCGTCCTCGTCGCCCCAGAGGAACAACGGCATCGAGGGCATGGGGCGGGTGACGACCAGCTCCCCGACCCGGCCGACGACCGGGTGACCGGCGTCGTCCCAGGCCTCCGCGGCGACCCCCAGGCACCGCGCCTGGATCTCCCCCGCGCGGACCGGCAGCGTCGGCACGCCACCCACGAGGCCCGTGCAGATGTCCGTGCCCCCGCTGCCGGTGGCAACCCACAGGTCCTCGGCGACGGCCTCGTAGAACCACGCCGTGATCGCGGGGGCGACCGGCGACCCGGCGGGCATGACGACCTCCAGGGCGGAGAGGTCGAACCGTTCCCGCGGCACGATGCCGGCCTTCCTCATCAGCTCGACGTAGGTGGGGCTGGTGCCGAAGAAGCGGGCCCGGCTGTCCTGGGCCAGCCGCCACAGCACGTCGACGTCGGGGTGCGACGGGTTGCCGTCGTAGAGCACCGGCACGATCCCGGCGGTCAGCATGCTGACCAGGAAGTTCCACATCATCCAGCCGGTGGTGGTGAAGAAGAACGCCCGGTCGCCGGGCCGCAGGTCCTGGTGGAACGCCAGCGACTTCAGTTGCTCGAGCAGGATCCCGCCGTGCCCGTGCACGATCGGCTTGGGCAGGCCGGTCGTCCCGGAGGAGAAGAGCACCCACAGCGGGTGGTCGAACGGCACCTGCTCGCAGACGAAGTCGTCGGCTCCCGTCGATGGGTCGGCCAGCACGTCGGGCCAGGACGTGACCGGCAACGGCAGGACGGACACCGGCAGCCCGAGGACGGGCACGGAGACGACCTCGCGCAGATCGGGCAACCCGGCGACGAGGTCCGCGACCTCGCCGCGCCGGTCGAGGTCGCGACCGCCGTAGCGGTAGCCGTCGGCGGTGAATAGCACCGTGGGGCGCAGCTGGGCCAGCCGGTCGAGCGCGCCGCGGGCGCCGAAGTCCGGGGAGACGCCGGCCCACACGGCGCCCACGGCGGCCGCGGCCAGCATCGCGACCATGGCCTCGGGCACGTGCGGCAGGTAGCCGACCACGCGGTCCCCGGGCCGCACCCCGCGCTCGCGCAGGTGGGTGGCGACCGCGCGGACCTGGCCGGTGAACTCCTCCCAGGGGAGCTCGCGCAGCGGCTCGGTCTCGCTGGCGTACAGCAACGCCGGTGCGCCCGGCACCTCTCGGCGGAGGACGTGCTCGGCGAAGTTGAGCCGGGCACCGGGGAACCAGCGGGCGCCGGGCATGGTGTCGTCGGCGAGCACGACGGTGTACGGCTCGGACGACCGGACGTCGAAGAACTCCCAGACCGCCGACCAGAACTCGTCCAGCTCCGTCGTCGACCACTCCCACAAGGCCCCGTAGTCGCCGAACGACCGGCCGGTGCGTTCCTCCGCGAAGCGGGTGAACGCCATCAACCGGGTCTGCTCCACCCGCTCGGGGGTCGGCGTCCACAGCAGGTCGCCCTCGCGGACGGTGCCGCCCTCGGCCACCCCCCGCATCGCCGCGCTCGACATGGGCGAGACGGTTGCCGAGGCCGGTGTGACGGGCAACACCTTCTTCCCGGTATCCGGAAAACACTGGGGCCGGACGAGGCCGGCCGGCGGTCAGCCCAGACCGCCGGCGTCCGTGACCGCCAGTCCGCTGCGCAGCAGGTCGGCGCTCAGGGAGGCAGAGGCAGCTCGGAGGTGGGGTAACGCGCCCGACGAGCGCGGGCTGCGTAGGGGGGCCAAGAGCCCGAGGGCGGCCACCACGCCGTCGTGGCCGCTCACCGGGGCGGCCAGCGAGGAGACGCCGAGGCGGTGTTCCTGCGCGCTGCGCGCCACCCCGCTTCGCCGGATCTCTTCCAGCTGCCGGTAGAGCGCAGTCGGGTCGGTGACCGTGTACGCCGTGTGCCGCCGGAGGCTGCCGGCGACCTGCTCGACGAGGGCCGGCTCGGCGTAGGCCAGCAGCGCCTTGCCGACAGCGGTGCAGTACAGAGGCAGATGGCCACCCGGACTGTGCCGGGTCGGCAGGGTCTTGGTCCCGGAGAGGCGCTCGATGACGAGAGCGGCGGCACCGTCCAGCACGGCCAGGTGCACGGTGTGCCCAGTGGCGCCCACGAGGTCCTGCAGGTGCGGCAGGGCCAACTCGCGCAGTTCGGTGGGCGGCGCGAGCAGGCCTAGACGCCACAGGAGCGCGCCGATCTCGTAGCGGCCGTCGGCCCGGCGGACCAACAAGCGGCTCTCCACGAGGTCGGCGGCCAGGCGGTGGACGGTGGCCAAGGGGAGACCACTGCGGCGGGACAGCTGCGAGAGGTTCAGCACCCGGTGGTCGGCGTCGAACGCGCTGAGCAGCAAGGCCGCCCGGACCGTCACCGACCGACGGCCACCCCGCTGACCGGCTGCGCGATCGCCTCCCATGCCAGCACGCTAGTGCTCCGCCTCCCCCTCCTCGCACGGTGATCCCTGCTCTCGGTCCTTCCAGTCTCCGAACCGCCCATGCGCGTCGGCGCCCGCCCCGAGGTCACCGGCATCGAACTCACCGCCGGCTGACCCGCGGGCCGTCGACCTGCTCGGCGACTCCTCGACCGGTGACCGCGGTCGCTCTCCGTCACCACCGCACCGGTGCGAGACGGCGCCTCCCTGCCGGCCCAGCAGCTCGGACGGCAGGTGGAGGGTGGCCTGATGGTGGTCACACCGCCCTGTGAAGCGGTCAGGGGCCGTTCCGGATCTCTCCGGACACGGCCCCTGAGTTGCGGTTTCCCGCTGTCGGGCTGACAGGATTTGAACCTGCGACCCCTTGACCCCCAGTCAAGTGCGCTACCAAGCTGCGCTACAGCCCGAGCGCCGGGCGGCTCGCACCGCCCGATCGCTGCAGGGAGAAGGCTACCGCACCACCCGCGCGCGCCCGACCGGTGGTCAGCCGCGCGCCGCGACCGGGGCGTCCGCGTCGGTGAGGACCCGGCGTAGCGCCGCCGCGAAGGCCTCCGGCTCCCCGGCCTGGCCGTACTCGCCGCCCAGGAAGCCGCCGTGGTCGCCGGGGAACTCCACCGGCGTCACCCCGAGCCGCTCGGCCACTGCCTCCCCGCCCCGACGGGCCAACTGGCCCTCGGACCCCACGCCGACGGCCACCACGATCCGCGTGGACGCCGCGCGCAGGGCGGCGACGTCGTGCTCGTGGTGGGTGCACGACATCAGGTTCTGCCCGAGCAGCACGTCGTCCCGCGAGCCGTCGTCCTCGGTCGGCAGCCCGAACGCCGCCGGGTCGGCGGGCTGGTCGCCCCAGTCGGCCGGGACCGGGCCCCGGTGGCCCACCAGCCGGATGAACTCGGCCATCCCCGCGCCGAAGCCGCTGCGGCGGTAGACGTCGTGCACGTGCCGGGTCGCGGCCAGCGCCTCCTCGCGGTCCGGGACCAGCGCGGCCGCCGGCGGCTCGTGCGCGACGAGGGTGCGCACCTGCTCGGGGTGCCGGGTCACCAGGACCAGCGCGTTGACCGCTCCCCCGCTGGTGGCGAAGACGTCGACCGGCCCGGCGTCCAGCGCGTCGATCAGCCGGGACAGGTCGTCGGCGTGCTCCTCCGGCCTGGTCTCGGTCGCTCCGTCGGTGCGCCGGCTGCGCTCCACCCCGCGCGGGTCGTAGGTCACCACGGTGCGGTCGGGGAAGTACCCGGCCAGCGTCTCGAACCCCGCCGCCCCCATAGGCGAGCCGATCAACAACAGCACCGGGCCGTCGCCGGGGCGGGCGTCGTAGGTGAGCACGGCACCCGGGACGTCCAGGGTGTGCGTCTGCGGTGCGGTCATTGCCGGCCTCCGGCGGGCTGGAGTGGACGTGTCCTCCCTCAGACCGGCGCCGCGACCCGGACTCATCGCCGTCCGGCTCAGCCCTTCTGCCGGTCGCTCCCCCGGCCCTCGCGGACCTTGACCGAGATCTCGATCGGCGTGCCGTGGAAGCCGAACCTCTCCCGCAGCTTGCGCTCCAGGAACCGCCGGTAGCCGGCCTCGAGGAACCCGGTGGAGAACACCACGAACCGGGGCGGCCGGACGTCGGCCTGCGTCACGTACTTGATCTTCGGCGCGCGGCCGCCGCGGGCGGGCGGGGGAGTCTCCTGCACCAGGGCCCGCACGTAGGTGTTCAGTTCCGCCGTCGGCACCCGGGTCTCCCAGGAGACCAGCGCGTCGCGCAGGTGCTGGGCCAGCTTGTTCACCCCGCGGCCGCTGGTGGCCGAGATGTTGACCCGGGACGCCCACCTCACCCGCGCCAGGTCGCGCTCGATCTCCCGCTCCAGCTGCGCGTGGCGGTCCTCGTCGAGGGTGTCCCACTTGTTGATGGCCAGCACCAGCGCGCGGCCGGCGTCGACCACCTGGCTGATCACCCGCTGGTCCTGCTCGCTGATCACCTCGTCGGCGGCGAGCAGGACGACGGCGACCTCGGCGGCCTGGATGGCGGCCTCGGTCCGCAGGCTGGCGTAGTACTCCATGCCGCTGGCGGTGTTGACCTTGCGGCGCAGGCCCGCGGTGTCGACGAACCGCCACTCCTCGCCGCCGAGGGTGATGATCGAGTCCACCGGGTCCACGGTCGTGCCGGCCACCGAGTCGACGACCGAGCGCTCCTCCTTGGCCAGCCGGTTGAGCAGGCTGGACTTGCCGACGTTGGGCCGGCCCACCAGCGCCACGCGGCGCGGACCGCCCTCCTCCGGCTGCTCCCGCGGCGCCTCCGGCAGCGCGTCGAGGACCAGGTCGAGCAGGTCACCGCTGCCGCGGCCGTGCAGGGCGCTGACCGGCTGCGGCTCCCCCAGCCCCAGCGACCACAGCTCGGCGGCGTTGGCCTCGCTGCGCTCGTCGTCCACCTTGTTGGCCACGACGAGCACCGGCCGGTCACTGCGGCGCAGGACGCGCGCGGCGGCCAGGTCGGTGTCGGTGGCGCCGACCGAGCTGTCGACGACGAAGACGATGACGTCCGCGGTCTTCATCGCGTGCTCGGCCTGGCGGCTGATCGACGCGCCCAGGCCGGAGGCCCGGGGGTCCCAGCCGCCGGTGTCGACGAGCGTGAACCGCTTGCCGTTCCACAGCGCCTCGTAGGAGATCCGGTCGCGGGTGACGCCGGGGATGTCCTGCACCACCGCGGCGCGGCGGCCCAGGATGCGGTTGACCAGCGTCGACTTGCCGACGTTGGGCCGCCCGACGATCGCCACGACCGGCAGCGGCGCGCCGGTCCCCTCGACGGTCACCGCCGCGCCCCCAGCGTGGAGGAGGCCAGCTCCACCACGCGGTCGACGACGCCCTCGCGGTCCAGGTGCGTGCTGTCGACGACGATCGCGTCGGCGGCCGGCCGCAGCGGGCTGTCCTCCCGGCTGCTGTCGTACTCGTCGCGGCGGCGCAGGTCGGCGGCGAGGCCGGCGATCTCGTCGGGGGTGGTGAGGCCCAGCTGCGCGGCGCGGCGCTGGGCGCGGGCCTCGGGCGCGGCGGTCAGGTAGACCTTGAGCGTCGCGTCGGGCAGGACGACGGTGCCGATGTCGCGGCCCTCGACGACGACCGCGTCGGCCGACGCCACGAGCGCCCGCTGCTGGTCGACCAGCTGCCGGCGCACGGCGGGCACCGCGGAGACCGCCGACACCGCGCGGGTCACCTCGGCGCCGCGGATGCGGACGGCGACGTCCACGCCGTCGACCCGCACCAGCTCGGTGTCGGCCGCCGTCCCGACCTCGATCTCGGCCCCGGCGACGACGGCGGCCACGGCCTCGGCGTCCTCCGGGTCGACCCCGGCGTCCAGGACGACGACGGTCGCCGCCCGGTACATGGCCCCGGTGTCGAGGTAGCTCGCGCCCAGCCGGGTCGCCACGGCCCGGGCGACGCTGGACTTCCCCGTCCCCGAGGGCCCGTCGAGGGTGATCTGCCCCCGGAACCCGGCACTCACTGTGCGATGTCCCGTCGCAGCGCCACGGCCCCGCGCAGGTACACGTGCTGGATCTCCGCGCGCGGCCGGTCGGTCTCCACGTGCGCCATCAGCCGCAGCACCCGCGGCAGCGCGTGCGGGACGTCGATCTCGGTGGCGCACATCAGCGGGACGTCGCCGAACCCGAGCTCGCGCGCGGCCAGCGCCGGGAACTCCGAGACCAGGTCGGGAGTGGCGGTGAACAGGATGCTGATGACGTCGTCGTGCTGGAGCTGGTTGCGCTCCATCACCGCGCTGACCAGCTCGCGGGTCGCGTCGAGGACCAGCTCCCGCTTGTCGGCGTCCACCTGGGTCGCACCACGGATGGCTCGGACGGCCACTACCACTCTCCTCGATCGGCGCGGGGCACGAGGCGCCGTGCCCCTCGGTCGAGTCTAGGTAGCCCCCGCCACCCGCCTCGGCCGAGCCCGGGAACCCCTCACCGGCGCATCCCGTCGACGCCGTAGAGCGCGGCGGCGTTGTCCCGCAGGACGAGCTCACCGGCCCGCCGCGCGTCGTCGGCGGACAGGTCGCCGTCGGCCACCAGCTCGCCGAGCACCGCCTCGACGAGCGCCCGCCCAGTCCGGGCGCCCAGCCAGTGCAGCTCCGGGACGCCCGTCCCGTCGGAGCTGTACGCGAGCTTCGGGAACGGCGCCGCGCCCAGCGCCGCGCGGGTCATCGACCGCAGCTCGCCGGTGGAGAGGAACGGGATCGCGTAGGAGAGGTCCAGGTGCGCGTTGCCGTACACCGAGGCGAGGAAGGCGCCCTCCCGCACGTAGGGCCAGCAGCCGTGCAGCAGCACCACCGGCACCGGCCGGTACGCCGGCTCCTCCAGCACCGCGCGCAGCTCCAGCGGCGAGGCACGGCGCAGGTCGACGTCCGGGTCGCCGTAGCCGACGTGGAACTGGACCGGCAGCTCCTGCGCGGCCGCGGCGGCGAGGGCCAGGTGCAGCAGGCTGTCCAGCAGCGGCTTGTGGCCCAGGCGGACCCGGCCGCCGGCGGCGACCTCCGCCCGCGCGGCGCGGAAGGCCGCCCGCGCGTCCGCCTCGGACCACCGCTCGATGCCCAGGCCGGTGCGGTACCCGGCGATGCTCTTGAGGCCGGCGTACCCGGCCGCGCGGACGTCGGCGGTGGCGGCGCGGACGGCGTCCACCAGGTCGGCGTACCGCCGGTGCTCGGCGACCAGGTCCTGGAACAGCACCTCCAGCCGCAGCAGGCGGACCCGGTGCGCGCCGCTGCAGGCGTCGAAGGCCTCCCCCGGCATCGCCGCGGCCGGGTCCGGGAACCCGGTGTCGACCACCACACCGCCGATCGCCGCGTCGGCGAACAGCCGGGCCACGAGCTCCCCCGGGCCCAGCCGGCCGCGCGCCGCCAGGACGGCGTCCTCCTCCGCCGGGACGCCGTGGAAGGCGGCCATGGCCCGCAGCAGCCGGCCGTAGAAGGCGGTCCGCCCGGCGTCCCGGGCGCGCGCGACCGGGTCCGGGGACTCGGTGAACCGCCCGCGCCACGCCGCGGGGTCGGCGTCCGGCGCGCGCTCGACGGCGTGGCAGTGGCCGTCGACGACGGTCACGTCGCTGAGGTCGACGGCGGTCACGGGCGCGTCAGAACCGGAGGAAGTGCTGCCGGAACTCGAACTCCTGGTCCTCGGCCGCGAACGCCTCCGCCTCGGAGCGGCGCACGGCCAGGTAGCAGCGCGCCAGCAGGTCGCCCATGGCGCCGAGCAGGACCGGGTCCTCCTCCAGCTCGTCGAGCGCCGCCGACATCGAGGGAGGCAGCGGCCGCACCCTGCCGCGGACGAGGTCCTCGGGGGACGTCCGCGCGGGGTCGTGGGCGCAGGGCTCGCCGGGTTCGAGCTCCCGCTCGATGCCGTCCAGGCCGCAGGTGATCAGCGCCCCGAGGGCCAGGTACGGGTTGGCGCTGGGGTCCGACGGCTTGAACTCCAGGTTGTAGGTCTGCTCCTCGCGCCGGTGGAACGGCGAGCAGACCCGCAGCGCCGCCTCGCGGTTGTCGAAGCCCCAGGCGGTCGTCGCCGAGGCCCACGCGCCGGGGACCCGGCGCCGGGCGGAGTTGTAGCTCGGCGTGGTCAGGGCGACCAGCGCCGGCAGGTGCGCGCAGACGCCGGCGATGAAGTGCCGGCCCAGCCGCGACAGCCCGCCGGGGGCGGCCGGGTCGTACAGGGTGGTGCGCCCCTCGCCGTCCCACAGGGACAGGTGCACGTGCGCGCCGTTGCCGATGGCGTCGGGCCAGGGCTTGGCCGCGAACGAGGCGACCAGGCCGTGCCGCAGGGCCACCCCCCGCACGGTGTCGCGGAACCGCATCTGGTTGTCGGCCGCCCCGAGCGGGTCGGCGTGCCCGATCGAGATCTCCTGCTGCCCCGGGCCGTACTCGTTCATCGCCTGCTCGACGGCGAGGCCCTGCGCCTCGAGGGCGTCGACGGTGTCGACCACGACCGCTGCGGTGAGGTCGGCGCCGATGACGCTGTAGACCGGCGCGTGGTCGGGGGTGTCGAACGGGACGTAGCGCCCGTCGACCTCGTGGGCCAGGGAGAACTCGTTCTCGAAGGCGGCCCGGACGTGCACGCCGAGCGCGGCGGCCCGGGCGACCACCGCCTTGAGGAACGAGCGGGGGCAGGCGCCCCAGTCGCGGCGGTCGTGACCGACCTGGTCGCACAGGACGCCGGCGGTGCCCGGCACCCAGGGCAGCACGGTGAAGGTGGCCGGGTCCGGCAGCAGCCTGATCTCGCCGACCGGCTCCATGCCCTCCACGTGGACGAGCTGCTCGAGCTGGTTGATCGCCATCTGCGCCCGGGTCAGGCCCACGCCCTCGACGAGCTTGTGCGGCAGCTGGGAGACGTGGACGGCCTTGGTGTGGGCGATGCCGCTGACGTCGCAGTACTCGAAGCGGACCAGGCGCAGGTCCCGTCGCCGGGCCGCGGCGACGACGTCGAGGGCGGTCATCGGGGGGCTCCTCCCGCTGGGGCCGGTGCCTGAGCGCACCACGTCGCCGCCGCCGGGGACAGGGGTCAGCCCAGCGGGCGGATCCCCCAGGACGCCGTCGTGGACTCCCCCGGCTCCAGCCGGCGCACCGCCTCGCCGGTCTGGAACGCGTTGGGCGGGCAGGTCATCGGCTCCACCGCGAGCCCCCGCCGCCGACGCGGCTCGGGCACCACGTCGCCGGTGAACAGCTGCAGGTAGCCGTAGCCGGCGTCCATCCAGACGGCGACCCCGCGGCCGTCGGGGGCGGTGAGGGGGACCTCGGCCAGTCCGTCGGCGCCGCGGGCGAGGTCGGTGAAGCAGGAGTCGACGACGAGGTCCCCGAGCCGCCGTCCGGCCCGCAGGTCGTAGGGCGTGCCCTCGACCGGCACCGAGCGGACGGGGATCGCCCGGTCGTCGGTCTCCAGCACCGTCGCGGCGGGCACGGTCAGCGTGCAGTCGTCCAGCCGCGGGCCGGCCAGCACGTAGGGGTGGTGGCCCTCGCCGTAGGGCAGCGCGGTGGCACCCTCGTTGGTGGCGGTCGTGGTCACCCGCAACCCCTCGGCGGAGAGCTCGTAGGCGATCCGCAGCCGCAGCGTGAACGGGTAGCCGGGCCGCGGGAACACCACGTGCTCGAGCACCACGTGGTCGTCGGCGCGCTCCACCGCCCGCCAGGAGACGAACTGGACCAGACCGTGGATGGCGGTGCCGCGCTCGGGCTCGGTGATGGGTGTGCGGTGCTCCTCGCCGTCCCAGGAGTAGAAGCCGTCGCGCAGCCGGTTGGGCCACGGCGCGAGCACGTGCCCGGTGGCGTACCGGGCCATCTCGTCGACGGGGTAGCCGTCGAGCACCTCGCGGTCCCCGACCCGGTACGTGCGCAGGCCGCCGCCGACCTCCACGGCGGTCACCTCGGCATCGCCGGCGCGGAGGACGAACTGCTCCCCGGTGGGCGGGGTCACCGGACCCGCTCCGCGGTGAGGTCGCGGACCTCGGCGTAGCGCGTCCGGACCGACGGCACGGGGTCGGCCTCGTGGACCTCCGTGCCGGGGCGGGGCCAGTCGGGCGGGGTGGACCCGCCGGCCAGCACCCAGGCGGCCTGGCGGGCGGCGCCGTCGGCCACGTACTCCCCCGGCGGCGGCACCAGCACCGGCACGCCGAGGACGGCCGGCGCGATCCGGCGGACCGCCTCCGAGCGCGCGCCGCCGCCGACGAGCAGCACCCGGCGGACCGGGGTGCCGGTGGCGGCGACGGCGTCCAGCCCGTCGGCCAGCCCGCACAGCAGGCCCTCGACCGCCGCGCGGGCCAGGTGCGCGGGGTCGGCGGTGCCGAGGGTCAGCCCGTGGACGGCGCCGGTGGCGGTGGGCCGGTCCGGCGTCCGCTCCCCCTCCAGGTAGGGCACGAGCACCAGCCCACCGGCGCCGGGCGGGGCCGACAGCGCCAGCCGGGACAGCCCGTCGTGGTCGGTGCCGAGCAGCCGGGCGGTCGCGTCCAGGACGCGGGCGGCGTTGAGCGTGGCGATCAGCGGCAGGTAGTGGCCGGTCGCGTCGGCGAACCCGGCGACGGTCCCGGTCGGGTCGGCCGCCGGGGTGGTGGAGACGATCGAGACCACCCCGGAGGTGCCGATCGAGCAGACGACGTCCCCGGGCTCGGCGGCCAGGCCGAGGGCGGCCGCCGCGTTGTCCCCGGTCCCCGGCCCGAGGACGGCGCCGCCCGGCGTGCTCGGGCCGGCCTCGGCCGGACCCAGCACCCGCGGGACGACGGCGGTCCGGCCCAGCGCCCGCTCCATCAGGTCCAGCCGGTACTCGCCGGTGGCGGGCGACCAGTAGCCGGTGCCGCTGGCGTCGCCGCGATCGGTGACCAGCGCGTCCAGGCCGGGGCGGCCGGCGAGCACCCACGTCAGCCAGTCGTGCGGCAGGCACACCGCGGCCGTGCGGGCGGCGTTCTCCGGCTCGTGCTGGGCCAGCCAGCGCAGCTTGGTCACCGTGAACGACGCGACCGGGACCATCCCGACCGCCTCCGCCCACGCCCGCCGCCCGGCCTCGCCGCCGCCGAGCTCCTCGACCAGGTCGCGGGCGGCCGGCGCGGAGCGGGTGTCGTTCCACAGCAGCGCCGGGCGGACGACCGCGCCGTCCTCGTCCAGGCAGACCATGCCGTGCTGCTGGCCGCCGACGGCGACCGCCGCGACGTCGTCCAGCCCCCCGGCCCCGGCCAGCGCCCGCTCCAGCGCCGTGGCCCAGGCGGCCGGGTCGACCTCGGTGCCCTCCGGGTGCGGCGCCCGGCCCTCGCGGACCAGCGCGCCGCTCCCGGCGTCCCGGACGACGACCTTGCAGGCCTGCGTCGAGGTGTCGATGCCGGCGACCAGCGTGGGGGGCATGGGTCAGCGGGCCCCGAGCAGATGCTCCAGCGCGAGCTGGGACAGCCGCACCGCACCGGCCCCGCGCACCGCGGCCGCGTCGACGTCGAACTCCTCGAACGCCGAGCGGTCGGCCAGCAGGTCCTCGTAGGACTCCCCCTCGGCCAGGGTGGGCCGGGCCAGCTCGGGCACCCGGGCCGCGGCCAGCGCCTCGGCCACCTCGGGGTCGGCGCGGAAGGCCTGCGCGCGCTCCTTGAGCAGCAGGTAGGTGCGCATGTTGGCCGCGGCCGACGCCCACACGCCGTCGGCGTCCTCGGTGCGCAGCGGCTTGTAGTCGAAGTGCCGCGGACCCTCGTAGCGCGGCCCGCCCGACGGGAACCCGTTCTCCAGCAGGTCGACGGTGGCGAAGGCGGACAGCAGGTCGCCGTGGCCGAACACCAGGTCCTGGTCGTACTTGATGCCGTGCTGGCCGTTGAGGTCGATGTGGAACAGCTTGCCCTGCCACAGCGCCTGGGCGATGCCGTGGGTGTAGTTCAGCCCGGCCATCTGCTCGTGGCCGACCTCGGGGTTGAGGCCGACCAGGTCGGCGTGCTCGAGGGTGGCGATGAAGCCCAGCGCGTGGCCGATGGTGGGCAGGAAGATGTCGCCGCGCGGCTCGTTGGGCTTGGGCTCCAGGGCGAAGCGCAGCCCGTAGCCGCGGTCGACCGAGTACTGGGCGAGGGTGTCGAGGCCCTCGCGGTAGCGGTCGAGGGCCGCCTTGAGGTCCTTGGCGGTGTCCACCTCGGCGCCCTCGCGGCCGCCCCACAGCACGTAGGTCTGCGCGCCCAGCTCGGCGGCGAGGTCCATGTTGCGCATGACCTTGCGCAGCGCGAAGCGGCGGACGTCGCGGTCGTTGTTGGTGAGGCCGCCCTCCTTGAACACCGGGTGGGTGAACAGGTTGGTGGTCGCCATCGGCACGACGAGACCGGTCTCCTCCAGGGCCGCCCGGAACCGCTTGACGTGCTGTTCCCGGGCGGTGTCGTCGCTGCCGAACGGGATCAGGTCGTCGTCGTGGAAGGTCACGCCGAAGGCGCCCAGCTCGGCCAGCCGGTGCACGGTCTCGACCGGGTCGAGCGCCGGGCGGGTGGCGTCGCCGAACGGGTCGCGCGCCTGCCAGCCGACCGTCCACAGGCCGAAGGAGAACTTGTCCTCGCGGGTGGGCTGCACGCTCATGGTGGGGTTCCTCCGAACGGGCGAGAGGGGTTTGTTTTGCTCTAGAACATAAGCCACGGGCACGGCTAATCTCAAGAGGTGACCGCCCTCTCGCCGGCGGGCGCGCGTCCGTCGTCGGTGCGCGCGGCCAACCTCGCCCTGGTGCTGCGCACGGTCTGCGCCGCACCGGAGCCGGTCTCCCGGGCCGGCATCGCCGCCGCCACGGGCATGACCCGCGCGACCGCCTCCCGCCTGGTCGACGAGCTCGTCGCCGGCGGGCTGCTCGACGAGGCCGACCGCGTGCCGTCGTCCGGGCCGGGGCGCCCGGCGACGCCGCTGCTCCCGGGCTCCGGGGTCGCCGCCCTGGGGCTGCAGGTGGACGCCGGCCTGCTCGCGGCCCGGGTGGTCGACCTGCGCGGCCGGGTGGTCGCCGAGGCGGTCGAGGACGGCGCCTTCGGCGGCAGCGACCCGGCCGCGACCCTGACCCGGCTCGGCGAGCTGGCCGGCGGCCTCATCGACGGCCGGGTCCTCGTGGGTGCCGGGCTGGCGCTGCCCGGGATCGTCCGCACCGACGAGGAGGTCCTGCTGCGCGCGCCGACCCTCGACTGGTCCGACGTCCGCCCGGCCGACGTCCTCGCCGCCCACCTCCCGGCGGAGCTGCGCCCGGTGCTGGGCAACGAGGCCGACCTCGCCGCGCGCACGGTGGCCGAGACCGCGCCGGGGCGGTCCGGGCGCCGCGACTTCCTCTACCTGTCCGGCCAGATCGGCATCGGCGGGGCCGCCGTCCTCGGCGGGCGGGTGATGACCGGCAGCGCCGGGTGGGCCGGGGAGGTCGGGCACGTCTGCGTCGACCCGGACGGCCCGCCGTGCCGGTGCGGCTCGACCGGCTGCCTGGAGCAGTACGCCGGGCGGCACGCGCTGCTGGCCGCGGCCGGGCTGCCCCTCGACACGCTCCCCGGGGAGTTCGCCGACCGCGTGGCCGACGGCGACCCCGCCGCCGTCCGGGCCCTGGAGTCGGCGGTCCGGGCACTGGGGGTGGCGCTGGCCGGCGTGGTCAACGTCCTCGACATCCCCACCGTCGTGCTGGGCGGGTACCTGGGCGCGCTGGCCGACCTGCTCCGCCCGGGCGTGGAGGAGCTGCTCGCCCGGCGGGTGCTCTCGGCCCGCTGGCGCCGGCCGACGATCGAGTCGGCGTCCGCGCCGCCCGCCGCCGGGGCCACGGGCGCGGCCCTGCGCGCGCTCTCCGGCGTCCTGGCCGACCCGGCGGGCCGGCTGAGCTGACCGGCGGCTACAGGTCGACGAGCTCCTGCAGTGCGCCGACCTCCGCGCGGGTGAGCCGGCGGATGGAGCCCACCCGCATCCGCTCCAGTTTCACCGGGCCGACGGCGACGCGGGTCAGGCGCGACACCGGCAGCCCGACGTGTGCGAGCAGCCGCCGCACGATGTGCTTGCGGCCCTCGTGCAGGACGACCTCGACCACCGACTGCCCGGCGTGGGTGTCGACGACCCGGAACGAGTCGACCCGGACCGGGCCGTCCTCGAGCTCGACGCCCTGGCGCAGCCGGCGGCCCAGGTCGCGCGGCACCGAGCCGGACACCTGGGCGAGGTAGGTCTTGCGCACCTCGAAGGAGGGGTGGGCCAGCCGGTGGGCGAGCTCGCCGTCGTTGGTGATCAGCAGCAGGCCCTCGGTGTCCTGGTCGAGCCGGCCGACGTGCACCAGGCCCGGCGCCAGGTCGCCGATCATGTCGCCGACGCATGCGCGGTTGCGGTCGTCGCTCATCGCGGTGATGACGCCGGCGGGCTTGTTGAGCGCGTAGGTGACGCGGTCGTCCCGCAGCTCGATGCGGACGCCGTCGACGGCGATGCGGTCCCGCTGCGGGTCGACCCGCATCCCCTGCACGGTGACCGTGCGGCCGTTCACGCTGATCCGGCCCTGGTCGACCATCTGCTCGACCACCCGGCGGGAGCCGACCCCGGCGCGGGCGAGCACCTTCTGCAGCCGCTCGCCCTCGCGGTCGGCCGCAGCGGGCGCGCGGTCACCGGGGTGGGCGGGGGCGAGTTCCATGTCGTCCGACCAGCCCTCGCCGGCCGCGCTGGTGGTCTCGTCGTGCGGGGCGCCGTTCATCGCCGTCCAGTCTCCCACCGGCTCCGTCCGCGTCTCCGCCGGCCGCCGGAGGCCGCTTCCCTCGCTGCCGTTGCCGGTGTCCCTCGCGGGATGCCGGTGCTGCAGGACCGGCAACCCGCGAGGAGCGGCCGCACAGCGCCCGGCTGACCGGGCTCAGGCGTCCGGGTGCTCGTCGAGCACGGACGACGTCTCCGGCAGCAGCGGGCCCAGTTCCGGCAGCTCGTCGAGGCTCTCCAGGCCGAGCCGCTCCAGGAACAGCGGCGTGGTCGCGTACAGCCCGCCACCGCTGTCGGGATCGGTGCCCACCTCGTGCACCAGCCCGCGGCCGACCAGCGTGCGCATGACGCCGTCCACGCCGACCCCGCGCACCGCCGAGACGCGCGCCCGGGTGACCGGCTGCCGGTAGGCGATGACCGCCAGCGTCTCCAGCGCCGCCTGGGTGAGCCGGCTGCGCTGCCCCTCGCCCAGGTACCGCTCGACGACGGGGGCGTGCTCCTCGCGGGTGTAGAGCCGCCAGCCCTCCCCCACCCGGCGCAGCGTGATGCCGGCGCCGCGGTCGTCGTACTGCGCGGCGAGGTCGGCCAGCAGGGTCTGCACCCTCGGCACGGGGCAGCGCAGGGCGCCGGCCAGGGTGACCTCGTCGACCGGCGTGTCGACGACGAACAGCAGCGCCTCCAACCCGCCGCGCAGCGCCGCGGGGTCGAGGTCGGGTTCGGGTTCGGGTTCGGGTTCCGGTTCGGGTTCGGGCCGGGGAGCCGCGGCGACCGGCGGGGGCAGCGACGCCGGCTCGGGCACCGGCGCGGGCTCGGCCTCGTCGGGCGGCGTCGCGCGCTCGGCGACCCGCGCGGCGAGCTCGGCCGCGACCGCGTCCCACGTCGCGGGGTCCGGGCCCTCGCGCTCCTCGGCCTCCTCCCGGGTGGCGGCCAGTTCGGCGGCCAGCGCCTCCCACGAGACCGGCGGGCGCTCCTCGTCTCCCGGCGGGCGCTCCTCTGTCACGTGTACTCCTCGTCCGTGGCGTCGTCGTCCTCCGGCTCGGGCTCGGCGCTCCCGGTCCAGCGCACGTGCAGCTCGCCGAGTGGGGTCAGCTGCTCGAAGGTCACCCGCTGCTGGCGGTAGAGCTCCAGCAGCGCCAGGAACCGGGCGACCACCTCCAGGGTGTGGCCGCAGTCGGCGGAGAGCGCCCGGAAGGTCGTCGTCCCCGCGGCCATGAGCTGGTTGCGCACCAGCAGCAGCTGCTCGGCGACGCTGACCGGTGGCGCGTGCAGGTGGGACACGCTGACCACCGCCGGTGCCTTCGGGGTGAGCGCCCTGGCGGCCAGCGCGGCGAGCTGCTCCGGGGTCACGCCGAGGAGCACCTCGGGGACCAGGTCGGCGAAGCGCGGCTCGAGGCCGACGTCCCGGGGGTACCGGCGGACGGCGTCGGCCTCGCGCCCGCGGAGGAACGCGGCGGCCTGCTTGTAGGCGCGGTACTGCAGCAGCCGGGCGAAGAGCAGGTCGCGGGCCTCCAGCAGCTCGAGGTCGTCCTCGTCCTCGACGTCGGCGGCGGGGAGCAGCCGGGCGGCCTTGAGGTCCAGCAGGGTCGAGGCGACGACGAGGAACTCGCTGGCCTGGTCGAGGTCGAGCTCGTCGCCGAGCGCGCGCAGGTGGGCGATGAACTCGTCGGTGACCTTCGACAGCGCGATCTCGGTGACGTCGAGCTTGTGCTTGCCGATCAGCTGCAGCAGCAGGTCGAACGGGCCCTCGAAGTTGGTCAGCCGGACGGTGAAACGACTCGGCGCGGCCTCCGGGGTCGTTCCGGAGGCCGCGCCGGGAGTCTCCACGTCCCCCGAGGGTAACCGGGCCGGGGTCAGCGGCCCTTCAGCCGCCGGACCAGCACCGAGTCCTCGCCGCGCTCGCCGAGGTCGGCGAGCAGGACGCCGATCGCCTCGCGCACGATGCGGCCACGGTCGGCGGCCACGCCGTGCTCGGCCCGCAGCGACAGGCGGGCGCTCTCCAGCGCCAGCAGCTCTTCGGCGGAGATGTAGACGGTGATCTTCTCGTCGTGCTTGACCCGCTCGGGACGGGTGGGCCGGCCGCGGGTGGGCCGCTTCGGCGCCACGACCGGCGCCGGTGCCGACGGGATGCGGTAGGCCGCGAGCGGGTCGCCGGAGTCAGCGGCCCCGCCGGGCACCAGCGTCAGCGGCGCGGTGGTCTCGGCCGGGGTCGGCTCGGCCGGGGCGGTGCGCCGGGCGCCGGTGCCGCGCAGCGCCGGGGAGCTCACGGTGGCGCTGATGCTGGGCAGCTCGGTGACCTCGGGGGTGGCCGGCGCGGTGTCGGTGCGCCGGAACAACTCGGCCGCGCCGGGGAGGACAGGACGCCGGGTCACGCTGCCACCTCGCCGGCGCTCGGCGGGAGCGTGCCTCCAGGTGCCGTGCTCATCGGTGAGCTCGCCCGCTCGCTCACAGTGCCAGGACCTCCTTGGCCAGGTCGCGGTAGGCGGACGCCCCCGAGGAGGTGGGCGCCCAGGTGGTGATCGGCTGCCCGGCGACGGTCGTCTCCGGGAAGCGGACCGTGCGCTGGATGACGGTCTGGAAGACCGTGTCGCCGAACGCCTCGACCACACGGGAGAAGACCTCCCGGCAGTGGACGGTGCGGGCGTCGTACATCGTGGCCAGGATCCCGGAGATCTCCAGGTCGGGGTTGAGCCGCTCCTTGACCTTCTCGATGGTGTCGACCAGCAGGGCCACGCCGCGCAGCGAGAAGAACTCGCACTCCAGCGGGATGACCACGCCGTGGGCCGCGGTCAGGGCGTTGACCGTGAGCAGGCCCAGGGACGGCTGGCAGTCGATGAGGACGTAGTCGTAGTCGTCGCGCACGTCGGCGAGCACGCGCAGCAGCGTCTGCTCGCGGGCGACCTCGCTGACCAGCTGCACCTCGGCGGCGGACAGGTCGATGTTGCTGGGCACCAGGTCCAGGCCGGGGACGTCGGTCTGCACGAGGACGTCGCGCAGCGAGGTCCGCCGTTCCATGAGGGCGTTGTAGATGGTGCGGTCCAGGTTCTGCGCCGGCACGCCCAGCCCGACCGACAGCGCGCCCTGCGGGTCCAGGTCGATGAGCAGCACCCGGCGGCCGTACTCGACCAGCGACGCGCCCAGGTTGATGGTCGACGTCGTCTTGCCGACGCCGCCCTTCTGGTTGCACATCGCGATGATCTTGGCCGGCCCGTGCTGCGTCAGCGGCTCGGGCTCCGCCAGGGGGCGCACCCGCGCACGAGCGGGGTCCAGCCGCGAGGCGGCGGCACCCATCTCCGGTCCGGTGTCGGTCGGGAGCGCGACGGCCGGGCCGGCCGCGTCCCCTCGCATCGCCATCGGTCTGTTGCCTCCACCTCGTGCCCGACCCGGCCGGTCGCCGGTGCGGTCAGCCGTTCTGCCGCTCGGGTGATCACGAAGGTAGGGAGACGGCAGCGTTTTGCCGGGGAGGCTCGCCGCGTGCCGAGTCGACTTGGCGACCGATGACAACTCCTGTGACCACGCAAGCCGAGGGGCATGGCAACCTGCGCCAGTCTGGTCCTCGTCGGCCTGTCAGCTCAGCGCCCGCGGGTGGCTGCTGGCGTACACCTCACGCAGCCGGTCGACGGTCACGAGCGTGTACACCTGTGTCGTCGTCACCGAGGCGTGGCCCAGCAACTCCTGGACGACGCGGACGTCGGCGCCGCCGTCGAGCAGGTGGGTGGCGAAGGAGTGCCGCAGCGTGTGCGGGGACACGGTGGTCGCGAGGTCACGGTCCACCCGCTCCGCCGCCGTCCGCAGGATCGCCCAGGCGCTCTGCCGGGACAGCGCGCCGCCCCGGGCGTTGAGGAACAGCGCACCGCGGGCGCCGGAGCGGCCGGCCACGGCCAGCGCCGGGCGGCCCCGCACCAGGTACTCCTCGACCGCGCGCACCGCGTAACTGCCGACCGGCACCACCCGCTGCTTGCCGCCCTTGCCGGCCAGCCGCACCGTCGCCTGCCCGCGGTCGAGGTCGTCGACGGCGAGCCCCACGGCCTCCGAGATGCGCGCGCCGGTGCCGTAGAGCAGCTCCAGCAGCGCCCGGTCGCGCAGCCCGCGCGGGCCCTCCACCGCGCCGGCCGCCTCGATCAGCGCCGCCACGGACTCGACCGGGATCGCCTTGGGCAACCGCCGCGCCGGCGTCGGCGGGCGGACCTCGTGCGCGACGTCGTCCGGCACCAGCCCGTCGAGCAGCGCGAACCGGTGCAGGCCGCGGACGGCGACCACCGCGCGGGCCGCCGACGTCGCCGACAGCGGCGGGTGCTCGTCGTCCCCCTCGCGCAGGGCGGCGAGGAACCCCGCGACGTCGGACTCGGCCACCTCGGCCAGCCCGCGCACGCCCGCGGCGTCGAGGAACTCGGTGTACCGGCGCAGGTCCCGCCGGTAGGAGGCGATGGTGTTCGCGGCCAGGCCGCGCTCGACGGTGAGGTGGTCGAGGTAGCCGGTGACGACGCGGGCGACGTCGCTCGGCGGCGCGGTGACGGTCAGGCCATGCCCACGGTCCCGACTCCGCGCGCCGGTCCGCTCCTCGCTCGCCGGCGCTCGCTGCGATGCTCCCGTCGCTGTCGTCAGGACAGCACCTCCTCGAGCGGTACGGCCGTCATGCCGTGCGCCTGCGCCACCTCGGGCAGCACGACCTGCCCGGCCACGACGTTCACCCCGTGGGCGAGCGCGCGGTCGGTGCGGACCGCGTCCGCCGTGCCCTCGTTGGCCAGCGCCATGACGTAGGGCAGCGTCACGTTGGTCAACGCGTGGGTCGAGGTGTTCGGCACCGCGCCCGGCATGTTCGCCACGCAGTAGAACACCGAGTCGTGCACGCGGAAGGTCGGCTCGTCGTGCGTGGTGGGCCGCGTGTCCTCGAAGCACCCGCCCTGGTCGACCGCGATGTCGACCAGCACCGACCCGGGCTTCATCCGCGACACCACCTCGTTGCTCACCAGCGTCGGGGCCTTGGCGCCGGGGACCAGGACCGCGCCGATCACCAGGTCGGCGTCGAGGACGGCGCGCTCGACCTCGTAGGCGTTGGAGGCCACCGTCTGCAGGTGCCCCTGGTAGATGCGGTCGGCGGCGCGCAGCTTGTCGATGTCCTTGTCCAGGACGACGACCTCCGCCTGCATGCCCAGCGCGATCGCGGCGGCGTTCATCCCGGACACCCCGGCGCCGATGACGACGACCTTGGCCGCGTAGACGCCGGACACGCCGCCGAGCAGCACCCCGCGCCCGCCGTGCGCCCGTTCCAGGCTGTGCGCGCCGACCTGCGGGGCCATACGGCCGGCCACCTCCGACATCGGGGCCAGCAGCGGCAGGGCACCGTCCGGGGTCTGCACGGTCTCGTAGGCGATCGCGGTGGTACCTGAGGTGACCAGCGCGTCGGTGCACTCCTTGGACGCGGCCAGGTGGAGGTAGGTGAACAGGGTCTGCCCTTCGCGCAGCCGCCCGTACTCCTCGGCGACCGGCTCCTTCACCTTGAGCAGCAGGTCGGCGTCGGCCCACACGTCGTCGGCCGACTCGACGATCCGCGCGCCGGCGGCGGTGTAGTCGGCGTCGGGGATGGAGGACCCCTCACCCGCCCCGCCCTCGACCAGCACCGTGTGCCCGGCGCGCACCAGCTCGGTCACCCCCGCGGGGGTGAGCGCCACCCGGTACTCCCGGTTCTTGAGCTCTCGGGGAACCCCGACCCGCATCGCGCGCTCTCCTGGTCCCGGCGGGGCGCCCGAGGATGACGGCACGTCCCGCACGCGTCTGGGCCGCCCGGTCGGGGCGGGCCTCGCGCGGAGTCTAGGCGGGCGCGGGGGCTCCTCCCGGTTCCGACGTGTGCCGCGCCACCTGGCCGGGTGATCGGCCACCGGCGGCGGGTAGGGGGCCTGCGCCCCGCCCTCGACCTCGCCCCGCCCCCGACCTGGAGGACGCCCCCATGCCGCTGTACGCCGCCCGCCCCGGCCTGCGGGCCCGCCAGCTCGCGGCCGACCTCGGCCTGGTCGCCTGGGTCGTCGCGTGGGCGGTCGTGGCCCGGGTGGTCCACGGCGCGGTCCTCGTGCTCGCCGAGCCGGGCCGGGCCGTCGAGGACCTCGGCTCGTCGGTGGCCGGGAACATGGCGTCGGCGGCCGACGTGGCCGGGGACGTCCCCGTGGTCGGCGACGAGCTGGCCCGCCCGTTCGACGCCCTGGGCAGCGCCGGGACCTCGGTCGGCGGGGCGGGGCAGGCCGCGCAGGACGCCGTCGGCACCCTGGCCGCGGTGCTGGGCGTCGTCCTCGTGGTGCTGCCGGTGGGCTGGCTGCTGCTGCGCTGGCTGCCCTGGCGGCTGGGCTGGGCGCGGGAGGCCCGCGCCGCGCGGGGGCTCGATCCCGAGGTGCTGGCCGCGCGGGCGCTGGCGACCGCCCCGCTGTCCCGGCTGGCCGCGCTGCCGGCCGGCACGGCGGCCGCCTGGCGCGCCGGCGACGGCGACGCCACCCGTGCGCTGGCCCGCCTCGAGCTCGAGCGGCTCGGCCTGGCGACGCCGGAGACCCCGGCGACCGGTTGGCGTTGAGGTCGGCTCCGTCGGTGCCGATGTCTCTCCCGGACACGGGAGGCGTCATGGCCGGATCGGCGGGACGACGGCGGTCGCGGCGGTCGCGCGGCGGCCGGTACGGCACCGCGGTCGGCGTGCTGGCCGTCGGCCTGGTCACGCTGAGCGCGCCGGCCGGCACGCTCGCCGCCCAGCTCACCGCGGTCACCACGCCGACGCGGCCGTCGGTGCCGCAGCCGGTGACCCCGCCCGCGGCTGCGCTCGCCCCCGCGCCGGAGCCGGTCGTCGAGCCCCCGGTGGTCGCCACCGGCCCCGCGCCCGTCGCTCCGCGCGGGGTGGACCTCGACGTGCCCGACCCGGTGGTGCCGCGCGGGACGCCGCTGGTGACCGAGCCCGGCCCGTCGCTGTGCGGCGGGTACGCCAACCCGCGCCGGATCCTGCCCGCGGTGGTGCCCGGGCCGGGGACGGCCGAGGTCACCTGGCAGGCCGACGGCCACGACGACGTCCAGCGCTACCGCGTGCAGGCGGTCGGCCAGCGGCTCGTGACCGGCTCCCAGCCCGCGCACCCGACGCTGGTCGCCGCCCAGCCCGACGGCTGCGTCCCGGTGGCCGTCCGGTTCACCGGCCTGCAGCGCGGCGTGCCCTACGTCTTCTGGCTGGAGGAGGAGGTGCGCGACAGCCTGTCGGCGCGCTGGGTGCAGGTGGGGACGACGACGCCGGTCGTCATCGGCTGAACGGGCGGCCGGCCCGCGCGAGCCGACCGGGAGCCTCGCGGACCGAGGTCGTTCCCCGCGTGCTCGTGCTCTGCGTGCCCGGTGGACGCAGGGTGCCAGTACCCGCAGCGCAGGCACACGGGAGGTCTCGGCATGCTCGTGCTCTGCCCACCCACGTGGGCAGAGCACGAGCGTCCGCAGACCCCGGGGCGCTCCCTCGACCGACCCTCAGGTCACTCGGCGTCGGCCGGGCGCAGCTCCGGCTTCGTGGCGCGCACCTGCGCCGCCGCGAGCACGCCGATGACCGCCGAGGCGTTGCGGATGCCGCCGGAGAGCACACGGGCGATCGCGTCGGCGAGCGGCACCCGCTCGACGGTCATGTCCGACTCCTCGTGCTCGACGACGAAGCCCTCCGGCCGGTCGGCCTCCGTCAGCCCCTCGGCGAGGTAGATGAGCACCTGCTCGCTGCAGAAGCCGGGGGTGCTGTAGCTGTTGACCAGCAGCGACCACCGCTCCGCGGAGAGGCCGGCCTCCTCGGCCAGCTCCCGCACCGCGGTCGCCAGCGGGGCCTCGCCGTCGGTGTCGCGCAGGCCGGCCGGCAGCTCCCACAGGTACCCGCCGACCGGGTGCCGGTACTGGCGGACCATCACGATCCGGTCCTCGTCGTCGACGGCGGCCACGCAGACCGCGCCGATGTGCCGCACGACCTCGCGGTCGCTGGTCCCGCCGCCGGGCATGGCGACGGTGTCCCGGACCAGCGTGATGATCCGGCCCTCGTGCAGCGTCTCGCTCGCGACGACCTCGTACTCGCCGGGCCGCGTGGGTTCCACCACCGTCAGATCCCGACCTTCTCGGCCTCGTCCACCGGCACCGGCAGCCGCGCGGACTCGGAGAAGTCGATCGCCGCCTGCACGAACGCGGCGAACAGCGGGTGCGGCCGGGTGGGGCGGCTCTTGAGCTCCGGGTGGGCCTGGGTGCCGACGAAGAACGGGTGGCTCTCCCGCGGCAGCTCGGCGAACTCCACGAGCAGGCCGTCGGGCGAGGTCCCGGAGAAGACCAGCCCGACGTCGCCGAGCTTGGCGCGGTAGGCGTTGGACACCTCGTAGCGGTGCCGGTGCCGCTCGGTGATCTCGGTGCTGCCGTAGGCCTCTGCCACGACCGAGCCCTTCTGCAGGCTGGCCGGGTAGCTGCCCAGCCGCATCGTGCCGCCCATGTCCCGCTCGCCGGCGACGACGTCGACCTGGCTGGCCATGGTCGCGATGACGGCGTCGGGTGTGTCGGGGTCGAACTCGGTGGAGTTGGCGTCGGGCAGCCCGGCCAGGTTGCGCGCGGTCTCGATCACCATGCACTGCAGGCCCAGGCACAGGCCCAGCAGCGGGACGCCGTTGACCCGCGCGTACCGGATCGCGCCGAGCTTGCCCTCGATGCCGCGGACCCCGAAGCCGCCGGGGATGCAGACCCCGTCGACGCCGGCCAGCGCCCGCTCGGCCCCCTCGGGGCTCTCGCAGTCGTCGGAGGGCACCCACCGGATCTCCACCCGGCTGCGGTGGGCGAAGCCGCCGGCCCGCAGCGCCTCGGTGACCGACAGGTAGGCGTCGGGCAGGTCGATGTACTTGCCGACCAGCCCGATCGTCACCGTCTGCTTGGGCGCGTGCACCCGGTCGAGCAGGTCGCCCCAGACGGTCCAGTCGACGTCCCGGAAGGGCAGCCCCAGCCGCCGGACGACGTAGGCGTCCAGGCCCTCGCGGTGCAGCACCTTGGGGATGTCGTAGATCGACGGCGCGTCGGGGCAGGAGATGACGCCCTCGGCGTCGACGTCGCACATCAGGCTGATCTTGCGCTTGAGCCCGGTGCCGATCTCCCGGTCCGACCGGCAGACCAGCGCGTCGGGCTGGATGCCGATGCTCCGCAGCGCGGCCACCGAGTGCTGGGTGGGCTTGGTCTTCAGCTCGCCGGACGGCGCGATGTAGGGCACCAGCGAGATGTGCAGGAAGAAGCAGTTGTCCCGGCCGATCTCGTGCCGCACCTGGCGGGCGGCCTCGAGGAAGGGCAGCGACTCGATGTCGCCGACGGTGCCGCCGATCTCGGTGATGACGACGTCGACCCGGCGGCCGTCCTCGTCCTGGTCGGCGCCGGCGAGGATGCGCGCCTTGATCTCGTTGGTGATGTGCGGGATGACCTGGACGGTGTCGCCGAGGTACTCGCCGCGGCGCTCCTTGGCGATCACGTCGCTGTAGACCTGGCCGGTGGTGACGTTGGCCCGGCCGGTCAGGTCGGTGTCGAGGAACCGCTCGTAGTGACCGATGTCGAGGTCGGTCTCGGCGCCGTCCTCGGTGACGAAGACCTCGCCGTGCTGGAACGGGTTCATCGTCCCGGGGTCGACGTTGAGGTAGGGGTCCAGCTTCTGCATGGTGACCCGCAGGCCACGGCTGGAGAGGAGGGCGCCGAGGGAGCTGGCCGTCAGGCCCTTGCCGAGGGAGGAGACCACACCGCCGGTGACGAAGACGAACTTCGTCGGCTGCGAGTTGTGGAGGAGACCCCCCGGCCCGTAGTTACTGTTCCGCGTTCCAGACGGTCGATCCACGGGAGACGACCGTAACACGGTCGGGCCCCTCGACCGGGTCCGGACCGGGCGTGCCGTCGGCCACCTCGCGGGCCTCCGCGCCGCTCGCGCGGGGTGCCGCCGCCAGCCAGACCAGCAGCGGGACGAGCAGGGACGCCGCCGTCGCGGGCAGGGCGACGCCGGAGTCGTTGGCCGCCGCGCCGACCGCCAGGCTCAACGCCCCGGCGACGAGCCCGGCCCGCAGCGGGGCCAGGTCGCCGGCCGGCAGCAGGTCGGCCCGGCCGCGCAGCAGACCCGGCCCCCGGAGCCGAGCGGGCAACCAGCTCTGCACCCACCCGCCCCACCGTCCCCCGGCCGGGCGGACCAGCCACACCGCGGCGACCAGCGCGACCGGCAGCATCCAGGCGAGCGGGCTGCCGAGCAGGATGCCGAGGTTGGCCTCGGCCTTGCGGCCCACCACCGTCCACGCCTCGCCGGTGAGCACCTGCTCGACGAACCGCCCCAGGTGGCTGCGCTCGGCCGGCGGGCGCAGCCAGTCGACCACCGCCAGCGTGCTCACGGCGACGACGGCCAGCGCGAGGACCGCGACCAGCCGGGTCACCGTCACCCGGGTGCGGGTGAGCAGCATGGCCAGCAGCACGAACCCCGGCAGCGCGGCGAGCACGCCGCCGAAGTCCCGTCCGAGGGACGGCGCGCCGATGACCAGCACGGTGAGCAGGCCCGCGCCCAGCACGGTGCCGGCCACGACGGCCCGGGTGCGGCCCGCGGGAGCGCGCCGTCCGGCCGCCGTCGCGGCCGCCGCGGTCAGCAGCAGCGCGCTGACCGACAGCAGCCCGAAGGACAGGTTGCCGTAGCCGGTGAACCGGCCGGCGACGATCGCGTCGTAGCCCAGCAGGCCGTTGAGCTCCAGGTGCGACCCGGTGAGCACGTCCCCGACCAGCGTGGCCAGGGTGATGGCGAGGACGGCGGCCGGGGGCCCCAGCCGGGAGGTGCGCCACGGGCCCAGCGCGGCGACGGCGAGGACGGCGAGCGCGGCGGCGACCACCGAGGCGGCCAGCGCGAGTCGGGGCGCGCCGGCCCGCTCCCACGGCAGCAGCCCGGCCAGGTGGGTGGCCACCGGCAGCGCCGCGACCCCGAGGGCGACCGGCCGGACGGCGCCGCGCAGCCGCTCCCCCGCCGGCCGCGGCGCCCGGTCGCGGCGGCGCCCGCCGGCCACCAGCAGCCCCAGCGCGACGAGCGCGCCGTTGACCAGCACCAGGGCCCAGAAGAACGCGCCGGTGCTGCGGTAGTGCACCGTCGCGGCGGTGTTCGCCCGGTCGAGGACGTCCACCGCCTCGGCGAGCCCGGGCCGCTCCCCGCCCGCCCGCAGCGGCTGGCCGTTCATCGAGGCCGGCTCGGCCAGGCCGAGGGCGGCGAGCACGGTCGGCGCGACGTCGATGAGCTGGGTGTAGGGCGCCCGGCCGGTGCTGGCCGAGGTGAGCCAGCCCGGCCCGTCTAGGCCGGGGCCCGAGGCGATGCCCACGTGCAGCTGCGGCCGGCCGTCGTTGACCTCCGAGATCCCCTGCAGCAGGAGCAGGGTCTCCCCCGGCGTCGCCGCCACCGCCTCGACCAGCCGGCCGACGGCGTCGTCGATGGCGGCGAGGGCGGCGGCCCGCGGCTGCGGTTCGGTGCCGGTGTCGCTGCCCTCCAGCGCCGGCTCGCCCGCGTCGACCAGCGCGTCGAGCGAGACCAGGGTCAGCGGGCAGCCGGTGAGCAGCTGCCCCACGAGGGCGGGGTCGGTGGGCAGGGTGTCGGTCTGCGACAGGGCCACCCCGGGCGCGGCGGCAGCGAGCGCCGGTGCGCGGCCCACCACGGTGGCGCAGCCGACCGCGGTGCCCAGGGCCGCGGGCTCGGCGCCGAACCGGGCGGTGCTCTCGTCGCCGGCGACCGCGGAGACCGCCGACTGCGGATCGGCCAGCCCGTCCGCGGCGAGCCGTTCCTGCAGCCCGCAGTGCGACAGCGCCGGGCTGGCCGGGGGCACCGGGGCGGCCTGCTCCTCGGGCACCGCGTCGTCCTCGGGCGGCGCGTTCGCGTCCGCCGGGTCCTCCGCGCCGGGGGTCTCGCCGGGCAGCGGCACGGTGGGCAGCGGCACGGGCGGCACCGACTCGTCCGGGGCCGGGAAGCGGGCACGGTTGCCGGCGCCCAGGGTGGCCCAGCCGTCGAGCAGGCAGCTGGTGGCCCGGGCGGCGCGGACCGACACCGCGGAGATCGGCGAGCGCTCGGCCAGCGCCCACAGCTGCGGCGTCGCCTCGGGGTCGACGTCGCTCCACACCAGTCCGGGCACGCCGACGACGAGGACGCGGTCGGCAGTCGCCCCGCCGTCCGGAGCCGGCACGGCCGACGCGCCGCCGGCGACGGCCAGCAGCACGCTGAGGACCGCGAGCAGCAGGGCTGCGCAGCGGGCTCCGCCTCGTGCGACCGGACTCATCGGGCGCCGGCCTCCGGTGGTCCGAGCAGCTCGCGGTAGACGGCCACCAGCTGCCGCGCCGTGGCCGCCTCGTCCGGCCAGGTCGCCGCCTGGCGGGTGCCGGCCCCCGCCAGGGTGCGGGCCCGGTCGGGGTCGGCGAGCAGTCCGGCGACGGCCTCGGCCAGCGCGGCGGGGTCCCCCACCGGGACCAGCTCCGCGCCGTCGCCGAGCAGCTCGGGCAGCCCGCCGGTGCGGCTGGCCACCAGCGGCGTGCCCGCGCGCAGCGCCTCCTGCGCGGTGAGCGAGCGCGCCTCCCAGCGGGAGGGCAGCACGGCGAGGTCGGCGGCGGCCAGCAGGTCGGCGACGTCGCTGCGCCGGCCCAGCAGGACGACGGGCAGCCGCTCGTCCGCGATCCGCCGGTCCAGCTCGTCGTGCAGCGGGCCGTCGCCCGCGACGGCGACCAGCGGCGCCACCGGCAGCCGCGGGTCGCCGGCCCACCGGGCGGCGGCGTCCAGCAGGACGTCGTACCCCTTCTGCGGGTGCAGCCGGCCGACGGCGACCACCAGCGGCCGCCCGTCGGCGAGGCCGAGCCCGGTGCGGACCTCGTCGCGGCCGCGCCCCGGCGGAGGCAGCGGCGGCGCGGAGACCGGGGCGACGCGCACGTCGCGGGCCCCCTGCCGCCACGCGTTCTCGGCGAGGTCGCCCGAGGCGGCCAGGACCACGTCGGCGCTGCGGATCGTGGCGCGCTCGGCGACGGACAGCACCCGGCGCTTGACGCCGCCGCCCTCGGGCAGCGCGTTGTGCAGGGTGATCACCAGCGGGCGGTCCCGGTCCCCCAGCCGGCGGGCCGCGGCGGCCACCAGCCCGGCCCGCAGCCCGTGGGCGTGCACCAGGTCGGCGCCGGCGGTGGCCCGCCGCAGCGCGGCGACGGCGCGGGCGTCGGCGAGCGGGGCCAGGCCGGCGGAGATCTCCACGGGGGCGAACCGCGCGCCGGTCGCGGTGAAGGCGAACAGCCGCTCGGTCGCCGCGGGCCCGCAGACCCCGGCCGCGGCGCCGGCCGCCAGCAGGGCGGGCAGCACCGAGCGCACGTGCGTGCCCACGCCACCGGTGCTGGTGGCCAGCACCTCGGCGACCCGGCGGCCCGCCAGCGGCAGCGGCTCAGCCACCGTGCACCTCCTGCCGATCCGACGTTCGCAGCCCGCGCACGGCGGCCCGCAGCGGGCCCCGCGCCGTGCCCATCATGACCGCCCCCGCCACGGCGAGGGCAGCCGCCGCGGCGAGGACACCGGCGACGACCACACCGACCAGGCCGCCCTCCGCGACGGGGTCGGCGCCCAGCAGCCGCGCGACGGCGAGCCCGGCGGCGGCGCCGAGCCCGGCCGCGAGCAGGGCCGGGACGCCGGTCCGCAGCACCCCGGCCAGCCCGGCCCGGCCGACCTCGCGGGCGACGACGACGAGCAGCGCGAGGCCGGCGACGGTGACCCCGACCGTGTGCCCGGCGCCCAGCGCCACGCCGCGGGAGGCCGCGGGCAGCGCTGCCGCCAGGACGACGTCGGCGGCGACCGCGAGCAGCCACCCGCCGAGCACGCAGGCGGTGGGCGCCTTCCACCGGCCGCGGGCGTAGAGGGCCCGGGTGAGCACCGCGACCAGGCCGTAACCGAGCAGGCCGGGCGCGAAGGCGACGATCGTGTCCCGCAGCGCGCCGACGGTGTCCGGGGACTCCGCGGCCAGGAACACCCGCGCCATCGGCCCGGACACCGCCACCAGCACCGCCGCGGCCGCGAGCGAGCCGGCCACCACCAGCACGGTGACCGGGGCCAGCGCGCGGCGGAACCCGGTCTCGTCGCCGGTCTCGGCGCGCTCGGCCAGGCCGGGGTAGGCCGAGGTGGCCAGCGGCACGGCCAGCGCCGCCCACGGCACGAGGAACAGGGTCAGCCCGGCCGTGTAGACCACCTGCGTGCCGTCCGGGGCCCCGGCGTTGGCCAGCCGGATCGCCACCACGGCGACCAGCTGCTGCCCGGCGAGGGTGAGCACGCCGGCCAGCGCCAGCCGCCGCACCCGCGGCGCGGCACCGACCGGGAAGCGCAGCGACGGGCGCAGGCCCAACCGCAGCCGCCGCAGCGGGACCAGCAGGCTCAGGCTCAGCGCGGCCACGCCGAGCGTCGTCCCCACGGAGAGGACCAGCTCGGCCGGGGTCGACAGGTCCTCGGCCGTCCGGCTGCCGCCGATGGCGGCGAAGGCCAGGTAGGCCGCCACAACCACGACGCTGGACAGCAGGGGCGCCAGCGCCGGTCCGCCGAACCGGCGGTGCGCCTGTAGCACGCCGGTCAGCACGATGCCGACGCCGTAGAGGACCACCTGCGGCGCGAAGACCAGCAGGAACCGGGCGGCGAGGTCGACCTGCTCGGGGTCCGCGCCGCCCAGCAGCATGCGGGCGATCGGCTCGGCGAGCACCGCGACCAGGACCGCCAGCGGGGTGAGCACCAGCAGGCTCCATCCCAGCAGCGCCGAGGCGGTGCGGCGCACCTGCTCCCGGTCGCCGGCGGCGATGCCCCCGGCCAGCATCGGCACGACGAGGCTCGCCAGCGCGCCGCCGGCGACGACCTCGAAGACGATGTTGGGGACGTTGTTGGCCGCCAGGTAGGTGTCCCCGGTGCTGTGGGCGCCGACGGCGTTGGTGAACACCAGGGTCCGGCCGAACCCGGCCAGCCGGGCCAGGATCGTGAGGACGGCGATCAGTGCGGCAGCGCCGGCCACGCCGGACGCCAGGCGCCTGCGGCTCGCCCGGCCTCCCCGCGGGCGCTCGTCCGCGACCTGAGCCCGGCTCGCTGCGTCCATCGGTGAGCTCGCGAGGTCGCTCACGAGGACCGGCGGCCGAGCCGGTCCAGTTCCCGCAGGCCCGCGGTGGCCTCGATGACCTTCGTGAAGCTGACCTTCTCGCTGGCCAGGGTCAGGGCCACGACGCCGGCGAGCAGGCCGGCCCGGGCCGGACGCCCGGGCAGCGCGGCCAGCCGCAGGCCCAGCAGGGCACCGACGGCGTTGGCGCCGCAGTCGCCGAGCATGACCCGCTCGCCGAGGTCCGCGGGCAGCACCGCGAGGCTCGCGCCGAGCGGGCCGGCCACCAGGGTCCCGGCGGGCCCGCGCAGGCCGGCGAGGGCGACCAGGCTCGCGGCCTTGGCCGCCCGCCCGGGGCGCAGGTCGAGCAGGTTCACCAGGTTCGCCGTGCCGGCGACCAGCCCGGTGGTGAGGACGGCGTCGGCCAACGCCCTGGCCCCCCGCTCCCGCCGGGTCAGCAGCGCCGCGGCCGCGGCGGCGGCGCCGATGCCGGCGACCTTGACCGCGCCGGCCGAGACCCGCCCCGCCCGCAGCGCGCGCAGGTGGCCGGCGAGCCCCTTGTCGCGGGCCTGCTCGGGACGGGCGCCGGCGAGGTCGTCGTAACCGCCGACCAGCCCGGAGACGGTCCCGGCGACCGCGGCGGCCGCCCGCCAGCCGGGGACGGCGCCGGCGACCGCGCTGCCGGTGGCGGCGGCGGCCAGCGCCGGGCCACCGAGCAGGGTGACCGGCCGGCCGGCGTAGTTGGTGCGCCGCCACGGCGCACCGGCCGGGCGGGCGGTGACCGCGGCACCCGCGGCCAGGCCGAGCCGCGCCGCGGCCGCACCGCCGAGCACGAGGAGCAGCCGGCGCCGCGGGCCGCCGTCCGCGCGGCGGGTCACGGGGTGGCGGCCGGGACCGGCGGCACCGGCTGCGTGTCCTCGCCGGTGCCGTACTTGCCGGACGTGCCCTCGCGCTCCCGGGTCAGCGCGAGCACCGTGCTGACCCGGCCGGCCGCGGCCTGGACGTTGTCGACGGTGGACACCGCGGCGGAGGTCTCGGGGTCGGCCCGGATGACGCCGACCAGCCCGGTCTCGCGGGCCGACGGCGCGTCCCCGGCGACGACCGCGCCCGAGCCGCCGGCGTCGAGGGCCAGGGCGAGGTCGACGAGGGTGCCGGTGCGGTCGTCGGCCTCCTCGTCGGGGAAGGCCCCGGCGGTGAGGACGACGGCGTAGTCGGCCGGGGTCACCGCGGGCGACTCCTGGGTGAGGACCTCGAGCGCGGACAGGCCCGCGAGCACCGAGGAGAGCGCGGCGGTGTCCGGCGCCTCCCCGCCGGTCGGGCGCATGAGCACCTGGGCGAGGAGCGCGGCAACGAGCTGGCCGGTGTCGTCGGTCTCCGGGAGGGTGACCCCCGTCGGCAGCCCCGGCCCGGTGACGTAGCTCTGCAGGCTGCTGGCGGTGGCCGGGTCGCTGTACTCGGGCTGGAGCTGGACGGTGCCGTTCACGGTCCCGCCGGCCTGGCCGATCAGGGTCGAGACCTCGTCGACGGTGTCGGCCACGACCTCCTCGCCGGTCACCACGAGGACGACAGTGCGGCCCTCGAGGCTGCCCGCGACCAGGGCGGGGGCGACCGCCTCCTCGAAGGCGTCGCCGGTGTCCAGCGCGGCCTGCAGGTCGCGGTTGGAGTCCTCGAGGTCGCGCTTGTCCTGCGTCAGCGCGCCCACCTGGGTCTCGAGGTCGGCGAGGATCGGCTGGTTGAGCGCGGTCGTGCCGATGACGATGCCGAGGGCCACGGCCAGGAACACCGCGATCAGGGAGACCAGGTGGTAGCGGAAGTCGATCACGAGAAGAGGTTCTCCAGCCAGAACACGAAGCTGTTCCATTGGTCGACCAGCAGGTCGAAGTAGACGCGGCCGGCTGCCGAGACCGCGAGGGCCGACCCGATCGCGATGAAGGCGGCGAGCACCAGGACCACCAGCGCCGTCGTCGAGATGCGGCTGCGGTAGAGCCGGCTCACGCCCTTGGCGTCGACGAGCTTGCCGCCCAGCCGCAGCCGGGTGAGGAAGGTCGAGGCCATGCCCCCGCGGCCCTTGTCCAGGAACTCCACCAGGGTGGCGTGGGTGCCGACGGCGACGATGAGCTTGGCGCCCTTCTCGTCGGCCAGCAGCATCGCGATGTCCTCGCTGGTCGCGGCGGCCGGGAAGGTGATGGCGTCGACCCCGAGGTCCTGGACGCGGGCCAGACCCGGGGCGCGCCCGTCGGCGTAGGCGTGGACGACGACCTCGGCGCCGCTGCGCAGGACGTCGTCGCTCACCGAGTCCATGTCGCCGATGATCATGTCCGGCTGGTAGCCGGCCTCCTTGAGCGCGTCGGCACCGCCGTCCACGCCGACGAGCACCGGCCGGTAGTCGCGGATGTAGGACCGCAGCGCCTGCAGGTCCTCCTTGTAGTCGTAGCCGCGGACGACGACCAGCACGTGCCGCCCCTCGATGGGGGTCGCGACGTCGGGCACGCCGACGCCGTCGAGCAGCAGCGCGCGCTCGCGCTTCATGTACTCCATCGTGTTGGTGGCGAACGCCTCCAACTGCGTGGACAGCCCGGCCTTCGCCTCGGCCATCGCCTCGGCGATGGACTCCGGGGTCTGCTCCATCCCCTGGGCGACGACGGTGCCGTCGTCGAGCACCAGGCGGTTGCCGTCGAGGCGGGCGTGGGTGCCCTCCTTGATGGCGGAGAGCACCTCCTTGCCCACGTTGTCGACCAGCGGGATGCCGGCGTGGGCGAGGATCTCGGGGCCGAGGTTCGGATAGCGGCCGGAGATGCTGGCCGAGGCGTTGACCACCGCGGCGACCCGGCAGGCCACGAGGGAGTCGGCGCTGACCCGGTCGATGTCGACGTGGTCGATGACGGCGATGTCACCGGGGCGCAGCCGCTTGGTGAGGTTCTTCGTGCGGCGGTCCAGCCGCACCGTGCCGGTCACGCCGGGGGCCGCCTCGGGAGCCCGGCCGCGACGCAGGGAACCGATGCGCATCCCTGCACTCTCCCACGCGGGCGGAGACGGGCCGTCCACCGACTCGCATCTCCACCCGCGCGCGTGTGCAACGTCTCGCTCACACACAGTGTCCGACACCACGAGGATCGCGACACGCCGGACACGCCGGTCCCGGCGGCCCTACCCGGCTCCCCAACTGCGCTGTCTAGCGTTGCGCGGGTGACACGAGGGGCGCATGCGGTCGGCCGGACGCACGAGGACGACGACCTGCGCGCCGACGGCCCCGTGGACACCCCGGAGGCCGACATCCCGCCGCCGGCACCGGACGCGGACGCCGCCCCGCACGATGCTGCCGCCCAGGACGCTCCCCCGCCGCTGCCCGGTGCCGCGGCCGTGTCCGCGTCCGCCCCGCCGTCGGCCGCCGAGGCGGAGCCGACCTCCCGCGGTCGCCGCGGACGGCGCGCCCGGCGCGGGCCGGGCCTGCGCGAGCGCCGGCGCCAGCAGACCCGCGCCGCGATCGTCGACGCCGCCGCGGAGCTGTTCGCCGAGCGCGGGTTCGACGCGGTCAGCGTGGTGGAGATCGCCCAGCGGGCCGGCGTGGTCGAGAAGACCGTCTTCAACCACTTCCCGGTCAAGGAGGGGCTGGTCTTCGAGGCCGACCCGCCGATGCGCGCCGCGCTGCTCGACGCCGTGCGCACCCGGCCGGCCGGTGAGTCGGTCACCGCGGCGGCGGGCACCTTCGTCGTCCGGGCGATGAGCGGCCTCGGCGCGCCGGAGGCGGCAGCCGGCGTGGCGGAAATGGCGCGCATCATCCGCGGCAGCCACACGCTGCAGGTGCGCGAGCGGGAGATCATCGGCGAGCTCACCGCGGCGCTGGCCGAGCTGATCGCCGGGGAGACCCGGCCCGAGCCCGGGGAGCTGGCGCCGTGGCTGGCGGCCCACTCGGTGCTCGGCCTGTACGCGGCTCTGCTGGAGCTGGCCC
Source organism: Geodermatophilus sp. SYSU D00703 (assembly GCF_054050155.1). Classification (NCBI taxonomy): domain Bacteria; kingdom Bacillati; phylum Actinomycetota; class Actinomycetes; order Geodermatophilales; family Geodermatophilaceae; genus Geodermatophilus; species Geodermatophilus sp. SYSU D00703. The sequence goes on from NZ_JBJGYU010000021.1 coordinate 73,637, forward strand.
GCGACCGCGTGCTCGCCGGCGTGACCGGGCCCGAGCTGACCGCGGAGCTGCGCGCCCGCGGCGAGCGCGGCCTGGCCCTGCTGCAGTTCGGCCTGGCCGGGTACGCCAAGCGGCGGCCATGACATCGTCGTCCTACCGGACGACACCGCGGCCAGGTGCCGTCCCCGACCTGCGCTGAGCCCCACCCGGCCGTCGTCGCGGGAGCCTCCGGCCCCCACTCCTCGAACCGCCTCGCAGGGCGGCTCTCCTCAGGAACCGCCTCCGGTCAGCTCCCGATCTGCAGGGCGCGCAGGAGCTGGGTGGAGCGGTCGCCGGGGATGTCCGGGTCCTGGGTGAACAGCGCGACCGCCACCATGTACTCGTCCTCGCCGGCCCAGCCGCGACCCTCGGCGCACATCGTCCGGACGTGCTCGCGCACCTTGGGCTCGGAGCTGTAGGGGCCGTAGTCCAGTCCCATGGCGAGGAAGTTGGCCACCCGGTAGCCGAGGTCGCCGGCGGTGCGGACGGTCGTCTCCGGATCGGAGTAGCTGGGGACGGCGACGACCACGTTGCGGTAGCCGGCCTTGAGCAGCTGCAGGGCCAGGTCGTTGCCGTGGACTCCGCCCCAGAGCTCGGGCATGAGGATGTCGCGGTCCGGCGCCGGGATGTAGGGCGGGTTGGCGATCACCGTCGACACCTCCGGACCGCCCGCGGAGTCGGCGCTGTCGAAGAAGTCGCCGAGCTCCACCGTGTAGCGGTCGGCCACCCCGCGGGTGGCGATGTTCTCCCGTGCCTTCTCGACCGACGGCGCGCTGATGTCGAAGCTGCGCACCCGCAGCCCGGGCAGGCCGGCGACCACGTCGGCGATCGCGGTGGCGTCGCCGGTGCCGAGCTCGACGACGCCCTCCCGCTCCCAGCCCAACTGCTCGCGGTACTGCTGCAGCAGCATGCAGACGGAGAACCCGTAGTGCGCCGACTCGTCGGCGGACGAGAAGCAGCTCACCGGGCGGCGCCGGCAGTCGAACGGGGGGCGAGGCGGTCGACGTCGACCTGAGCTCGGTTGCGCACGACCGACCCCTACCCCGGCCGTCCGGCGTCCACTCCTCCCGTCCCCCGCCCTGGCGACGAGGGGTCAGGCGGCGGCTCGGGCGGTCGCCGCCACGGCGAGCAGCTCCCGGGCGTGGGCCTGGCCGGTGTCGCTGTCGGTGAGCCCGGAGAGCATGCGGGCCAGCTCGCGCACCCGGTCCTCCCCGTCGACGGCGCGGATGTCGGTGGCGGTGACCCCGGCGCCGGTGTCAGGGGACTTGTCCACGACCAGGTGGGTGTCGGCGAACGCGGCCACCTGCGCCAGGTGGGTGACGACGACGACCTGGTGGTCGCGGGCCAGCCGCGCCAGCCGCCGCCCGATCTCGCCCGCGGCCTGGCCACCGACGCCGGCGTCGACCTCGTCGAAGACCATGACCGGCACCGGGTCCGCGCCGGCGAAGACCACCTCGATGGCGAGCATCACTCGTGAGAGCTCACCGCCGGACGCGCCCTTGTGCACCGGCCGCGGCGGGGCGCCGGGATGGGCGGCCATGAGCAGCGCCACCTCGTCCATGCCCTCGGGACCGGGCTCGTCGGGGTGGCTGTCGATCGAGAAGGAGACGCGGGCGCTCTTCATCGCCAGCCCGGCCAGCTCCCGGCCGACCTCCGCGGCGAACCCGTCCGCGGCCGCGCGCCGCCCCGCCGAGACCTGGGCGGCCAGCTCGTCGACCTCGGCCCGTGCGGTGTCGCGGGCGGCCTCGAGCGCCTCCAGCGCCTCGTCGGAGACGTCCAGCTCGGCCAGCCGGTTGCGGGCGTCCTCGGCCCAGGCCAGCACCCCGGCGACGCCCTCGCCCACGTCGGCGTACTTGCGCACCAGGGCGGTGATCGCCGCACGGCGGTCGAGGACCTCCGCCAGCCGCGCGGGGTCGGCGTCGAGGTCGGCCACGTAGCCGGCCAGCTGACCGGCGACGTCGGAGACCACGGCGACCGCGTCGGCGAGGTCCTGCGCGAGCATCACCAGGGTGGGGTCGTCGGACGCGGCGAGCGCGCGCTCGGCGATGGCCAGGGCCGCGGCGGCGTCCTGGGGCAGGTCGTCCCCGCCGAGGTCGCCGGTGACGTCGCCGACCAGCGCCATGCGGGCCTCGTCGGCGGCCGCCCGCAGCGCGTCGGCGTCGCTGAGCCGCCGCGCCTGGGCGTCGAGCTCCTCGTCCTCGCCGGGCTGCGGCGCCACGCCGTCGATCTCCTCGAGCCCGTGCCGCAGTACGTCGGCGGCCTGGGCGAGCTCCCGGGCCTGGCCGCGGCGCCGGTCGAGGTCGGCGGCGAGCTCCCGCCAGGAGGTGTACGCGGTGCGGTAGCGGTCGAGCAGCTCCAAGTGCGCCGGGCCGGCGTAGCGGTCCAGCGCGCGCCGCTGCTCGGCCGGCCGGGACAGCCGCAGCTGGTCGCTCTGCCCGTGCACGGCGAGCAGCCCCTCGGCCATCTCGGCGATCACACCGACCGGCACGCTGCGGCCGCCGAGGTGGGCGCGGGAGCGGCCCTCGGCGCTGACCGTGCGGGCGAGGATGAGGCTGCCGTCGTCGTCGGGGTCGGCGCCGGCCTCGGCGGCCCGCTCCCAGATGGGCGAGTCGGCCGGGAGGGCCAGCCGGCCCTCGACCCCCGCCCGCCCGTTGGCGCGCACCCGCCCGGGGTCGGCGCGGCCACCGAAGAGCAGCGTCAGGCCGGTGACGACCATCGTCTTCCCGGCGCCGGTCTCCCCCGTGACGACGGTGAGCCCGCTGCCGAGCTCGAGGGTGACGTCGTCGATCGCGCCGAGCCCGCGGATGCGCAGCTCCGTCAGCCGGCCCAGCCGGTCGTCCGCCTGGGACGCGGCGGCGCTGACAGCGGGAGCCGATCCGGCCGCCGTCTGCCCGTGCACCTCGGCGGCGGGGTCGCCCGAGCGGGGCGCCCGCTTCTCACGCGTCGTCGTCCGTGCCGCCACCGCTGCCCTCCTTCCCGGATTCTGCGCGGACGAAGCCGCGGGTGAGCACGTTGCGGCCGGGGGTGAGCTCGTGCCCTGGGTCGTGCCGACGGGCGTCCCGGAAACCCCGGACCGGCAGGCCGAACTTGGCCACCAGCCGGTCGCCGAAGGTGGTCGCGTGCACCCGCGCGATGCGGACCGGCCGGGCCGCCCGGCGGACGTCGACCCGCCCGCCCTCGGGGACCTCGAGCGCCCGCCGCCCGTCGGCGGACACCCGCGCCCGGTTGCCGTCGGTGGGGATGGCGACGGTGAGCACCGAGTCCGGTGAGGTGACGAAGGGCCGGGCGAAGAGCGCGTGCGCGTTCGACGGCACCACGAGCATCGCCTCGACGTCGGGCCAGACCACCGGGCCCCCCGCGGAGAAGGCGTAGGCGGTCGAGCCGGTCGGGGTGGAGAACAGGACCCCGTCGCAGCCGAAGCTGGTCAGCGGCCGCCCGTCGATGGCGAGGACGACGTCGAGGACCCGTGACCGCTCCGACTTCTCCACCGACGCCTCGTTGAGCGCCCACGTCCCGCCCACGACGGCGCCGGTCGCGTCGAGGACGTCGACCTCGATGGCCAGCCGCTTCTCCACGGAGTACTCGCACCGCTCGATGGCGGTGAGGGTCTCCTCGACGGCCTCGGGCTCGGTCTCGGCGAGGAAGCCGACGCGGCCGAGGTTGACCCCCATGAGCGCGGCGTTGCTGTAGCGGGCCAGCTCGGCGGCCCGCAGGAAGGTGCCGTCACCGCCGAAGACCATCACGATCTCCGCGCCGCGGGCGGCCTCGGCGTCGGCGGGCACGACCTCGGCGCCCTCGATGCCGAGCGCGGCCGCCTCCTCCTCGAGCAGCCGGACGGTGATGCCGGCCTTGGCCAGGCGGGCGGCGGAGCTGCGGGCGAGCTCGACGATGTCCTGCCGGCCGGTGTGCACGGCGAGCAGGACGTGCCGGCTCCCGCTCGGCGCCCACAGGGCGGGGCTGACCTCGCTCACGGTGCCTCCTCGGGGATGCGTGCCGGCTCCGCTGCCGGCACGGCTGCGCTGGCGCACTGCCTCACGATGGTCCTTCCTCGACCGCCCGGTGGACGTCGTCCTCGCGGGGCCGCCCGGCGTCGCGCCGCAGCCACAGGAAGAACTCGACGTTGCCCGCCGGGCCGGGCAGGGGGCTCGCGACCACCCCGGCCGTCCCCCACCCGAGGTCGGCGGCGGCCCGGGCGACGTCCAGCACGGCCGCCTCCCGGTGCGCGGGGTCCCGCACGACCCCGCCCGCGCCGAGCCGCTCCCGGCCGACCTCGAACTGCGGCTTCACCATGGGGAGCAGGTCGGCCTCGGCGGTCGCGCAGGCCGTGATCGCGGGGAGCACCAGCCGCAGCGAGATGAAGGACAGGTCGGCCACGACCAGGTCCACCGGGCCGCCGATCTGCTCGGGGGTCAGCGAGCGGACGTTGGTGCGCTCCAGCACGGTGACCCGCTCGTCGGTGCGGAGGGACCAGGCCAGCTCGCCGTAGCCGACGTCCACCGCGACCACCTCCCGGGCGCCCCGGCGGAGGAGCACCTCGGTGAAGCCGCCGGTGGAGGCGCCGGCGTCCAGGGCACGCCGGCCCTCGACGCTCACCGGGAAGGCCTCGAGGGCGCCGAGCAGCTTGTGCGCGCCGCGCGACACCCAGCTGGGCTCGTCTGGGTCGGTGCGCACGACCACGGGCGTGTTGGCGTCGACCCCGGTGGCGGGCTTGGTGGCGGCCCGCCCCGAGACGGCGACCCGCCCCTCGGCGATGAGCGCGACCGCGTGCTCGCGGGAGCGGGCCAGCCCGCGTCGCACGAGCTCCGCGTCGAGCCGGCTGCGGCGGACCATCAGAGCTGGTCGATCGTGGCCAGCTCGCGCTGCAGCCGCGCGTGCTCGGCCTCGAACACGGCCACGTGCTCGGCGACCGGTCGACGGCCGAGGCCGGCGAAGGGCGCGGCGTCCGGAGACCCCGGCGCGGCCGTCCCGTCCTGCGCGTGGAGGCCCGCCGAGCGCAGGCCGGTGACCGGCCCCGGACCGCCCGACGGACGCGGGCCGGGCCGGGGAGGCCCCGGGACCGGTCGCGGTCGACTCGGCTCGGTCATCGTCCGCCTCTCGGGATGTGGTGGTCGCGGCCGTGACGCCGGCTGGGGAGGCGCTCGCCGCGGAGCGCGTCTCGGGGGATGCGTCCCCGGCCCGCGAGGTTACCGGCCGCGGACGACGGGCACGGGTCACCGGCCGAGGGATAGCCTCCGCCCGCCCCCTTCCTTCTCGCCGTGGAGGCCCGCCCGCGTGGCCACGATGGATCAGTGCATGACCGCCCTCAAGAGCGTGCTCGGGGACCTCGCCGCGAGCCCGGCCGCGGAGGGCCTGGACAGGAGCCTGTCCTGTCGGCTGCCCGACCTCGGACAGGTCGTCCGCGGGCGGCTGGCCCGTGGACGGGTCCACGAGCTGCGTGCCGAACCGGAGGACCAGTCGCTGGAGAAGGCCGACATCCGGCTCACCATGACCAGTGACGACCTCGTGGCGCTGACCGACGGCCAACTGTCGTTCGGTCCGGCGTGGGCGACGGGCCGGGTCAAGCTCGAGGCAGGCCTGCGCGACCTCCTGCGGCTGCGCAAGATGCTCTGAGCCGGCGTCCGCATCCCGGGCGCGACGGCCCCCCGCCGGTGTCGGCGTGCGGCGCTCCGGCGCGGCCCCGGGCACGTCAGCCCGCCAGTGCCCAGCGCGTGAGCGCGGCCGCGGCGACCTCGTCGGTCGCCCGGACCGCCGCCGGCACGGCGTCGTCGGGGTGCAGGGCCCAGTGTGCGACACAGAGGGCGCGCAGCCCGTCGAGCCCGTCCCGGCTGTCCACCTCGGGAGACGCGTCGTCGCAGCGCAGCTGGAGCGGGCCGCCCTCCCCCACCGGCCGGGCTTCCCAGCGACGGCACCGCCACGCGCCGCCGTCGCGGATCACCGCTGGGTGGACGTCGAGCAGGCCGGAGGCGTCGGGGGCCAGCAGGTCGGGCCGGCGCTGCGGCCCGGCGGCGAGCAGGGACGCGGGATCGGTGACACCGGAGAACACCAGCAGGCTGGCCGCCCCGGCGCGGCGCCCGCCCTCGACGTCGGTGTCGAGGCGGTCCCCGACCACGAGGGGCCGGCGAGCGGCGGTGCGCCGCACACACTCCGCGTGCATGGCCGGATCGGGCTTGCCGGTGACCAGCGGCGCCCGGCCGGTGACGCCGGCGACCACGCCCACCATCGCGCCGTTGCCCGGCAGCGGACCGCGGGGTGAGGGGATCGTGGCGTCGGTGTTGGTGGCCACGTGCTGCGCGCCGTTGCGCACCGCGACGACCGCCTCGGCCAGCTGCGCCCAGCCGACGTCCCGCCCGTAGCCCTGCACGACCGCCGCCGGGTGGTCCTCGGCCCGCTCCACGACGGTCAGCCCGGCGGCCAGCAGCGCCGCGGCCACCCCGGGCCCGCCGACCGGGAGCACCCGCGCCCCGGGGCCGAGTCGCTGGGCCACGACCGAGGCGGCCGCCTGCGAGCTGGTGATCACGTCGCCGGGCCCCGCCGGGATCCCCAGGTCGGTCAGGTGCCCGGCGACCTCCCCCGGCGTCCGGGCCGCGTTGTTGGTGACGAACCCCAGCCGCATCCCGGCGGCGCGGGCCGCGGCCAGGGCATCGGGCACGCCCGGCACCGCGTCGCGGCCGACGTACACGACGCCGTCGAGGTCGAGCAGGGCCACGTCGTAGGCCGCGGTGGGCGGTTCCGCGGCGCCGCCGGCCAGGGAGGGCAGCGGGGGTCCGGTCACGGGGTCGCCCCCGAGCGCCGGGCCCGGACGCCCCGCAGCGCCCGTGAGTAGTGGGTGACGTCGGGGCGCATGGCCACGGCGAGGGCCAGGTGCTCGGCGGCCAGGTCCAGGTCGCCCGCCCGGCTCGCGGCGAGCCCGAGACCGAACTGCGCGTAGTCGTCGGTGGGATTCCGGCTGATCAACTCGCGGAAGGTGCCGATCGCCTCGTCGTAGCGCCCCGCGTCGTACTGGGCGCGGCCGAGGGCCTCGAGCAGGCTGCGTGATCCGGGCTCGGCCTCGGCGGCACGGGCGAGGATGGTCGCTGCCGCCGCCGGGTCGCGGTTGGCGAGCAGGTGCAGCCCGCGCTGGTACCACTCGTACACGCCGCCCCCGGGAGCCCCCGTGTCATCCACCGCTGCCCCCTCGGTCCGAGTGCTCCCGGCCGGCGCACGCACCGCCGACCCGTGGTCGAACGCGGCCGCGACAGCGGACCGGGCTGCACCGCTCCTACGATGCCCATCGTGCCCTCGTCGTCGGCGGACTCCCCGCACCCCGCAGCGACAGGGCTCGAGGTCCGGCCCTTCCGCGCCCTGACCTACCGGCAACGAGACCCCGGGTACCTGGCCCGGGTGAGCTCGCCAGCCTACGACCTGGTGACGCCGGATGGGCGGGAGCGCCTGGCGGAGGCCGACCCGCACAACGTCGTCCGCCTGATCCTCCCCCGCGTCGCACCGGCACCGGGCGACTCCGGTGTGGATGCCCTGCGCCGGTCGGTCGACCAGGCGGCCCGGACGCTGCGCGAGTGGGAGTCCGGCGGCGTGCTCGAACGGGACACGACGCCCGCCATGTGGGTCTACGAGATGCGGCCGCCGGACGGGGCCGCGGCCACGGTCGGCTGGCTGGCCGCCGTCGGCCTGCCGCCGGCCGGCTCCCGGGCCGTGCTCCCGCACGAGGACACCTATCCGGTCGCCGTGGAGGGACGCCGGGCTCTCCTGGCCGCCACCGGCACCGACCTGGAACCGATCGTCCTGGCCCACGACCCGGACCCGGAGCTGCGCCGCCTCACCGCCGCCGCGTGCGAGGGAGAGCCGGACCTGGTGGTGGTCGACGGCGACGGCGTGCGGCACGCGCTGCGGCGGGTGGTCGACCCCGACTTCCTGGAGCGGGTCCGGGTCGCCCTGGCCCGTACCGGTGCGGTGATCGCCGACGGGCACCACCGCTTCGCCGCGGCCCTGTCGCACGCGCGGATCAGCGCCGGCGTCCCCGGCGCGCAGGCCATCCTCGCCCTCGTGACGCCGATGGGGCCGGGCGGCCTGCGGGTGCACGGCATCCACCGGGTGGTTCCCCACCTGCCGCTGGAGGACGCGGTCGGCCGGGCCGCCGCCGGTTTCGCCGTCGACGAGCTCGGCGTCGACGACGGCGGGGTCGCCGGCACCGCGCGCCGGTGGCTGGCCGAACCCGACGCGTCCGGCCTGCTGGTGACCGACGGCCGCCGCCTGCTGCGGCTGAGCGGCCCGACCGAGGAGGTCCGCGCCACCGTCCCCGAGGGGGCGCCGGCCGCCTGGCGAGCGCTCGACGTCGTGCTCGCCCACCACGGCCTGTTCCAGCGACTGTGGGAACGTGGCGACGACCCGCGCTCGGTCATGGTCGTCCACACCCTCGACGAGGCACTCGACCAGGCGCAGGCCAACTCCGGCATCGCCGTCCTGCTGCGCGCCCCGTCGCCGGCCGACGTGGCCGCCGTGGCACGCGCCGGCGCGCGGATGCCACGGAAGTCGACGCTGTTCGTCCCCAAGCCCCGCACCGGGCTGGTCCTCCGCCCGCACACCGACTGACCGGCCGGTCACGCGCTCGCGACCGTCGTCCCGCCGGACGACCGGGGCACCTTCCGGCCGCGTCGGCAGTTGACCTCGCACACCGACGCGGTGCCGTTCGGTGTCCGCCAGAAGCGGCGCTGCAGCGCCCCCTCCACCTCCACGACGTTCCCCGCCTCCCAGGCGGCGACCCGGCGCTGCAACGCCCGGTCGTAGGTGATGCAGCTGAGGACGTCGACGGACTGGCCCCGCGCCCGGGGTTCGGGTCGGCGCACCACCAGGCGGAAGGTGACCAGCGTGTCCCCGCTGGGGAGGGTCCGCAGCTCCGCGGGCGCGGACAGCCGCCCGCGGAGCACCACGTCGTTCCGGTCGATCACTGCCACGCTCATGACCGCAGCCTCGCCGCCGGCGTTGCCACGGCACAGGCCCGGCGTCCGTCTGTGGAACACCACAGGCGGTGTGGACGGACGCCGGCCCGGTGTCGGTGGTCAGTGCTCCCCCGGGTCCTCCGGCGGCTCGATCTCGCCGAGCAGCTCGGCCACCTCGGCCTCGATGTCCTCGTCGAGGACCAGCTCCTGCTCGTCGTCCGTCGCCGGGACCGGCTCGGGGAACGACTCGGCGGGTGCACCCGGTGCCGCGACGTCCTCCGCTGCCGCGGCCTCCCCCGCGGAGAGATCCTCGGCGGGCAGCTCCTCTTCGGAGAACTCGACGTCGACCTCCACGGGGCTGTGGGCGGCGACGGCCGCCGTCCACGCCTGCGCCGGCGCATCCTCCCCCGCCGCCGCCAGGAGGTCGGCGTAGGCGCCGGCCAACCGCAGCGCGCCCGGGTCGCTGAGGTCGACCGACTCCGGACGCGGGCGGCCACCGAGGGCGTCCTCGAGCACCAACCGGGCCGCGGGCAGCTCGCCGAGGTCCTGCCGCGCACCGGCCTCCACCAGGCGGAGCTCGACGACCTCGTCGGCGTCCGGACGCGCGTCGAGCGCCTCCCGGACCAGGCGCAGCGCGACCTCCGGCCGGCCGAGGGCGCGTTCGCAGTCGGCGAGGACGGCGCGGTAGCCCTCGTCGCCGCTCATCCGCCGGTAGGCACGCAGCTCCCGCGCGGCTTCGGCGTAGTCGCCCGCGTGGTACGCCGCCACGCCCACGGCCTCGCGCACGGCCGCGATCCTCGACGCCCGGTCGCGGGCCGCGCGGGCATGTGCCAACGCCACGTCCGGGTCGTCGTCGACGAGCGTGCCCGCCGCGACGAGGTGCTCCGCCACCCGCGTGGCGTTGCGCGGGTCCAGCCCGCGCAGCGCCTGCCGCACCGACGGGTCGAGGTCGCGCGGGTCCGCCCACTCGGGGACCGGAGGGCCGGCCGGCGCAGGCGGCGTCCGGTCGGTGGGGGCGTTCCTCGTCGGGCGTCCGCGCCGGTCGTCCGTGGGACGGCGGTCCCGCCAGTCCCCCCGTCCGCCCCCGGCGCCGGCTCCGCGCTGCGGACGGCGCTCCTGCCAGGGCCCCCGGTCCCCGGCCTCAGGCCGCCGTGGGCGGTCCCCGGCGGGACCACGCTCCTGCCAGGACCCCCGGTTCACGTCCTCAGGCCGCCGTGGGCGGTCCCCAGCGGGACCACGCTCCTGCCAGGAGCCGCGCCCGCCGGCGGCCGACTGACGTCGCTCGCCGGCAGGCCGGCCCGCGCTGGGCCGCCGCTCCTGCCAGCTGCCCTGGAGACCACCGGAACGCTGCTGCCGCCCGCCCTGCGAGCTCCCCCGCGGGCCGTCGGGAGCCTCCCCCTCCGCCCGGCGGTCCCGCCACTCCCCGCGGGCATCCCCGGGCCGCTGCGGCCGGTCCCGCTGCGGACGCCGGTCCTGCCACGAGGAGCGGGACGCCTCCGACCGCTGTGCGCCGCCGCGCTCCGTCCGGCCCTGCCAGGACGACCTCTCACCTTGCGACCGGCGGTCGTCCTGCGGCCGGCGGTCCCGCCAGCCGCCACCCGGCCCACCCGACCCCTCACCGCGTCCCCGCTCCGGACGACTTCCTTGACCGCGCTCGTCAACGGGACGACGGTCCTGACCTTCATCACGCCTGCCGCGACCGGCTCCGGCCGGCCCGCCACCGGTCGGACGACGCCCCTGGTAGCCCCCTTGGCCGCCGCCCGCACCCCGAGGATCCCCCGGCCGCTGGGGACGTCCCTGACCACCGCCGCGGCCGCCACGGGGACCACCCTGCCCACCGGAGCCGCCGGCGCCTCGACGTGGAGAAGTCATGACTGTGTGCGTACCTCGATGCTCGTCACGACACCCACGAGTGCCGGGGAGAAAATGCATGAAAGCACGAGAACGGGGGCCAGAGCTCGTGGCTCTGACCCCCGTTCCGTGAATGGTTGTCCGGCGGCGTCCTACTCTCCCACCCCGTCGCCGGGGCAGTACCATCGGCGCTGAGAGGCTTAGCTTCCGGGTTCGGAATGGATCCGGGCGTTTCCCTCTCGCCATGGCCGCCGTAACGCTGT
>NZ_JBJGYU010000022.1:0-73744 GCF_054050155.1 Geodermatophilus sp. SYSU D00703
GGCTCCGCGCGGCTGGGGGACGGCACCTGGCCGCGGTGTCGTGGCCGGTGGCGGGCCTGGAGGGTCCCCGCCGGGTGCGACGGTGGGGCTCCGCGCGGCTGGGGGACGGCACCTGGCCGCGGTGTCGTGGCCGGTGGCGGGCCTGGAGGGTCCCCGCCGGGTGCGACGGTGGGGCTCCGCGCGGCTGGGGGACGGCACCTGGCCGCGGTGTCGGCCGGAGGCCGACAGTGTCATCGTGATCGCTTCACGTCGCGCGGCCGGGGGTGCTGGGTGATCATGGGTCGCGGGACGTCGCGGTCATGGGGACCCTGGCGCCATGGGGACGAGCAGCCCGGCGGGCCGTGGGGTCCGGGGGCCGGCTGCTGACGGAGGGGAGTCATGGCCGACTCGAACACTGCGGACCTCGGCAAGGGCAAGCGCATCACCGGAGACGACCGCTCGTCGCTCGCGGACGACCTGCGCAAGCGGTACGACGGCGGCGAGAGCATCCGGTCGTTGGCCACGTCGACCAACCGCTCCTACGGCTTCGTCCACCGCCTCCTCTCGGAGTCCGGCGCCACCCTGCGCAGCCGCGGCGGGGCGAACCGGAACAGCAAGAAGGCGTGATCGACGGGGTCTCCGACGGGCGGGTGCGGACGGCGCGCGACGGCGCCGTCCTGACCGTCACGCTGGACCGCCCCGGGCAGCTGAACGCGCAGACCCCCGCCACCTGGGCCGCCCTGGCCGCGGTGGGGGAGTCGTTGGACGACGACGTCCGGGTCGTCGTGGTGCGCGGCGCCGGCCGGTCGTTCTCCGCGGGCCTGGACCGCAGCCTGTTCAGCACCGACCCCGGGACCGCCGGCGGCCTGGGGGAGCTGGCGCGGCTGCCGGCTGAGGAGACCCAGGAACGGATCCGCCGCTACCAGGCCGGCTTCCGCTGGCTGCGTGCGCCGGGGATCGTCTCGGTGGCCGCGGTGCAGGGGCACGCGATCGGCGCAGGCGCCCAGCTGGCGCTCGCCTGTGACCTGCGCGTGCTCACCGAGGACGCCGTGCTGCGGCTGCCCGAGGCGACGCTCGGGCTGGTCCCCGACCTCACCGGCACCAGCACGCTGGTGGAGCTGGTCGGCTACTCGCGGGCGCTGGAGATCTGCCTGACCGGGCGCGCCGTCGGGGCCGAGGAGGCGCGGACGATCGGGCTGGCCAACGCCGTCGTCCCCGCGGCCGACCTGGACACCGCCGTCGCGTCGCTGGTCGCGGCCCTCACCGCGCCACCGGTCGGTGCCGGCCGGGAGACCGCCGCGCTGGTGCGGTCGGCCGTCCGGAACGACCCGGCGGCCCAGGACGCGGCGGAGCGGGCGGCGCAGACCCGCCGGCTGCGGGAGCTGGCCGCGGGCCGCTGATCCGTCAGCGGGCGCTGGGAGACTCCTTCTCGGAACAGGCCGTCCGGCAGGGGTGTTGGCGGTCGGGAAGGAGGTGGCGTGGACATGAGCGGGCCCATGACCTCCATGGCGGCGATGCGCTCGTTCCGCCGCGACCCGTCGGTCACCTCGCGCGAGCTGCCCAAGGGCACCGTGCGCCGGATCCTCGGCGTGGCCCGGCCGTACCGGCGGGACCTGACGTTCTTCGTGCTGCTGGTGGTCGGCTCCTCGGTGATCGGGGTGCTGACGCCGCTGCTGGCCGGGGACATCGTCAACCGCATCGCCGGCCTGGACGGCACCGCCGCCGACATCGTCCGCATCGCGCTGTTCATCGCCGCGCTCGCGGTCGTCGACGCCGGGGTCTCGCTGACCACGCGCTGGTTCTCCGCGCGCATCGGCGAAGGGGTCATCTACGACCTGCGCAGCAGGGTCTTCGAGCACGTGCAGCGGATGCCGGTCGCCTTCTTCACCCGGACGCAGACCGGTGCGCTGGTCAGCCGGCTCAACAACGACGTCATCGGCGCCCAGCAGGCGTTCACCACGACGCTGTCGGGCGTGCTCTCCAACGTCATCGGCCTGGTGCTCACCGCCGGGGTGATGTTCAGCCTCTCCTGGCAGATCACCGCGCTGTCGCTCGTGCTGGTCCCGGTGTTCGTGCTGCCGGCCCGGCGGATCGGCCGCCGCCTGCAGGAGATCACCCGGGAGTCCTACGGGCTCAACGCGTCGATGAACGCGATCATGACCGAGCGCTTCAACGTCGCGGGCGCGCTGCTGGTCAAGCTGTTCGGCCGGCCGGACGCCGAGGCGGAGGGGTTCCGCGGCCGCGCGGCGCGGGTCCGCGACATCGGAGTCCTGTCGGCCATGTACGGGCGCACGTTCTTCACCGCCCTCACCCTCGTCGCGGCACTGGCGACCGCGCTGGTCTACGGCCTCGGCGGGTGGCTGGCCTTCACCGGGTCGCTCAGCCCGGGGGACGTCGTCGCGCTCGCCCTGCTGCTGTCCCGGCTCTACGGTCCGCTGACCGCGCTGTCCAACGTCCGCGTCGACGTGATGAGCGCGATGGTCAGCTTCGACCGCGTCTTCGAGGTGCTCGACCTGCAGCCGATGATCCGGGAGGAGCCCGACGCCGTCCCGGTGCCGGCCGGGGACCGGTCGATCGAGTTCGAGCACGTGTCGTTCAGCTACCCCTCGGCGGCGGAGGTCTCGCTGCCGTCACTGGAGGACGTCTCACTGCCCGAGCACGGCGGGCCGACCGCCGTCCTGCACGACGTCTCCTTCCGGGTGGAGCCGGGGCAGCTGGTGGCCCTGGTCGGCCACTCCGGCGCGGGGAAGTCGACGATCGCCAACCTGGTACCGCGGCTGTACGACGCGACCAGCGGGACGGTCCGGGTCGGCGGCGCCGACGTCCGGTCGGTGACCCTGGCCTCGCTGCGCGACGCGATCGGCGTGGTCAGTCAGGACGCGCACCTCTTCCACGACACGATCCGCGCCAACCTGCTCTACGCCCGGCCGGAGGCGACCGAGGCGGAGCTGGAGACCGCGCTCGCCGGGGCGCGGATCGCCGGGCTGGTCCGCTCGCTGCCCGACGGCCTCGACACCGTCGTCGGCGACCGCGGCTACCGGCTCTCCGGCGGGGAGAAGCAGCGGCTGGCGATCGCCCGCGTGCTGCTCAAGGCGCCGGGGATCGTGATCCTCGACGAGGCCACCGCGCACCTGGACAGCGAGTCGGAGGTGGCGGTGCAGAACGCCCTGGACACCGCGCTGACCGGGCGGACCTCGCTGGTGATCGCCCACCGGCTGTCCACCATCCGCAGCGCCGACCAGATCCTCGTCATCGACGACGGTCGCATCGTGGAGTCGGGCACGCACGATGAGTTGCTGGCGCTCGGCGGCCGGTACGCCGACCTCTACCGCACCCAGTTCGCGGTCGGCGAGGGGCGAACGGTCGGCGCGGCGTGACCACTACCGTCACTCCTGTCCCAGCAACGCAGGAGGAGCCAGCGTGACGTCCGCGCACCCGAACGACGCCCAGATCCGTGCGCTCTACGCCCAGTTCCTCGACGGCTGGAACCGGCGCAGCGGCGCCGCGGTCGCGGCCGCCTTCGCCGACGACGGCGACATCATCGGGTACGACGGCACCCACCACCACGGGCGGCTGGCCATCGCCGCCGACTTCCGGCAGATCTTCGGCAACCATCAGACGGCCACCTACGTCGCGGTGATCCGCACCGTGCGGCCCGTGGCGCAGGGCGTCGCGGTGCTCCTGGCCAACGCCGGGATGATCCCGCCCGGGAGCAGTGACGTCGATCCGCGGTACCACACGGTGCACACGGTGGTCGCGGTCGACGACGGCGGCGGCCGCTGGCGCATCTCCCTGCTGCAGGCCACGCCCGCCGCGTGGTCCCAGCACCCCGAGGCCCGCGAGGCCCTGACCCAGGAGCTGCGCGGGCTGCTGGCCCCGCAGTGAGCCGGCCGCCGGGCCCGCCGTCCGTGCTGGTCGCCGCCGAGGAACTGCTGCGCCGGCGGGACAGGACGGTCCTGCTCGACGTCCGCTGGGCGCTCGGGTACGACGCGGAGCGGGCCCGGGCGGAGTACCGCGCCGGCCACCTGCCCGGCGCGGTCCTCGTCGACCTGGATGCCGAGCTGGCCGACCCCCCGTCGGCCGCGGCCGGGCGGCACCCGCTGCCGTCGCTACAGCGACTGCAGTCGGCGGCCCGCCGGTGGGGGATCCGGGGCGGCGACCCCGTGGTGGCCTACGACGACAGCGGCGGCCTCGCCGCGGCGCGCGCGTGGTGGCTGCTGCTGTGGGGCGGGCTGGCCGACGTCCGGCTGCTCGACGGCGGTCTCGCCGCGTGGCGACGCGCCGGCGGCCCGCTCGAGACCGACGACGTCGTCCCCGTGCCCGGCGACGTGACCCTCACCCCCGGCGGGATGCCGGTGCTGACCATCGACGAGGCGGCGGCCCTGCCCGGGACCGGCGTGCTCCTCGACGCCCGCGCCGGCGAGCGCTACCGGGGCGAGACCGAGCCGGTCGACCCGCGCCCCGGCCACGTGCCCGGCGCGGTCAGCGCGCCGACCACCGGCAACCTCGCCGAGGACGGCACGTTCCTTCCAGCGGCTGTACTGGGCGAGCGGTTCGCCGGCCTGGGCGCCGTCCCCGGGCGGGCGGTGGGCGCCTACTGCGGGTCGGGCGTCACCGCGGCGCACGAGGTCGCGGCCCTGGCCGTGGCCGGCATCGAGGCGGCCCTGTGGCCGGGGTCGTGGTCGCAGTGGTCGGCCGACCCGGACCGTCCGGTGGCCACCGGACCGGACGCCGGCTGAGCCCGCGGCCCGGCGGAGGGGGTCCGCCCCGCCGGGTCGGCCACGGCCGTCTCTACGCCGGGAGGTCCTGCGCGGGCGCGGAGAACGGGTCGTTCTCGGGCGTGTCCTGCCCGACCCGGAACTGGTGCATCATGTCGTGGTCCTCGTGGCTGGTGTTGTGGCAGTGGAACATGTACCGGCCGGTGCGGCGGATCGGCTGCCCGGACGGATCGGTGCCGATGACCCCGCCGAAGCGGGCGATGATCCGGATGACGTCGTTCTCGCCCAGGTGGACGACGTCCTTCGGACCGCGCTCGTAGGGCTGCGGCGGCCTGCCGTTGCGGCTCAGGATCTTGAAGTCGACCAGGTGCACGTGGATCGGGTGGAACCAGCCGCCGGCGTTGTTCTGCAGCTCCCAGACCTCGACGTCACCCGGCTGCGGGTTGGCGAGCACGTCCTGGAACTCGGACGCCTCCACGTCGGCCCAGGTCTTCTGGTCGATCGTCCAGTTGCTGTTGTGCCGCCGGAAGCGGAGCGCGCGCTTGCGGACCGCATCCGCCTCGGTCAGCTCCATCAGCGGCTTCTCCCCAGCGACGGCCACGGCTGCCGGTGGCATGGTCAGCGGGCTGTCCGGCACGGTGACCCTGTCGGTCACCTGGAAGGCCATGACCTTGTCGGTGTCGTCGAACTCGATCGTGTCGTCGATCCCGAGGTTGCGCAGCTCGACCCGCTGGCCGGCGCGGAAGGCGCTGAAGTCGATGACGACCTCGTAGCGCTCGGCCATGGTGGCCGTCAGCGTGGTCACGGTCACGGGGGCCGGCATCGCGCCGCCGTCGGTGGCCACCACCGTGATCGGCGCCTGGGGGGAGAGCTGCAGCCGGTAGCCCCGGCCCAGTGACGCGATCAGGATGCGGAACCGGTAGCGGCGCCGCTCCACCGGCATCACCGGCCACGGGACGCCGTTGACCAGGATGACGTCGCCCATGATCCCGGACTCGCTGTTGTCGTCGAAGAGCAGCTGGCCCTTCTCGGTGAAGGCCGCGTCGTTGATGACCAGCGGGACGTCGTACTGGCCCGTGGGCAGCTGCCCGTCGACGGGGTTGCGGACGACGTACATGCCGGCCAGGCCCATGTAGACGTTCTCCGTCGTCCGCATGACCGAGTGGTCGTGGTACCAGATCGTGCGCTCCTCCTCGATGTTGTCGTAGAGGTAGTCCTTGAACTGGCCCGGCATGGTGAGGTCGTTGGCGTAGCCGTCGTACTGCGGCCGGGACGGCGCCCCGTGCAGGTGCGTGGAGGTCGCGGGCACGTAGCCCAGCGTGGGGTGCTTCTCCGGCAGCCGGTTGGCCTGGCGGACGGCGATCGGCACGCCCCGGGTCGCGCGGATGGTCGGCCCCGGGAACTGGCCGTTGTAGCCCCACATCGTCGTCGTGACGCCGGGCAGGATCCGCGCCTGGAACGGGCGCTGCGTGATCTCGTAGAGCGGGCGTCGCACCCCGCCGACCGTGACCTCCCCCGACGGCAGGAGGTCCTCCGGCTGCCGGAACGGGAGGGTGTAGGGCCGCGGCAGGTTCCTGAACTCCGAGGCGCGCTTGGCGGCGAGCGGCCCCGGCAGGAACGGGAAGGTCAGGGCTGCGGTGCCCAGCACGCCGATCTTCAGGGCGTCGCGGCGGGTGAGGGTGGGCTGGTCCATGGCGTGCTCCCGGTGTCTGCCCCGAACGGCATCGATCCCCGTGCCGAGAGCCTGGCCGAGAGGCAGAACGGTCCCGAGCCGACACTGGGGGGTACTAGGACCCCCGCTCTGGGGGACCTGCCTCAGTGCAGGAGCTTGAGTCCGACGACGCAGCCGACGATCCCGGCCACCAGGAGCAGCCGCACCGCCGACGCCGGCTCCTCCCCGGTGACCATTGCGATCCCGACGGTGAGGGCCGCACCGATGCCGACCCAGACGGCGTACGAGGTGCCGATCGGGAGCTCGCGCATGGCGAAGGCCAGCCCGCCCATGCTGAGCAGCAGGGCGACGGCGAACACCACCGACGGGACCAGCCGGGTGAACCCCTCGGAGCGGCCGAGCGCGGTGGCCCAGACAGCCTCCAGCACGCCGGACAGGACGAGGACGAACCAGGACACGACAGCCCTCCGGGGCGCCGTCTTGTCGCTGTCCGGGTACGGCACCGCTCGTCCGGGGGCCCGGGAGGAGACCCGCCCCCAGGCTCTCACACGGGGGGTGCGTCGTCCTCCAGCGTGCGGGCGATCCCGGTCACCACCACGCCGTGGCCGAGCGCGGGGTCCTCGCGCCGGTGCAGCCCCAACTCGACGACCCGGCCGTCGCACGGCTCGTCGGGGCTGTCGTCGCCGGCCGCGCCGAGCACCCGTGCCAGCCCGTCGAGGGTGGGCTGCCACAGGCCCGGCCAGTTGCAGCCGGGCGGCACCACGAAGGCCAGCTGCAGGGCGACCGGGCCGTCCGGCAGCGTCGGCTCCCCGGCCAGCTGCTCGCGAACCTCGGCCGTGTACTGCGGCGACCCCGCCGACGTGGTGGTCCGGAGGGTGAAGCGACGGTCCCCCTCCGGCGGGGCCACCGGCCGGGCCGCGTCCACGCGGAGCACCGTGTCCTCGCCGGGCGCCTTGGTGGCCCAGACGCCGGCCAGCTCCCACTCGCCGTGGGACTCCAGCCACTCGGCGAGCGGACCGAGGTAGCGCGCCAGGCCGTACTGGTCGAGCAGCCGGACGTCGTCGGGCAGTCCGACGTCCAGCCGCAGCGCGACCGGCCCGGACGGCGGCGTCCCCAGGACCGACTGGGCGTGGGTGACGAACGCGCGCACGTGCACCTGGTCGGGGTGGCCGGTCGCCATCCAGCCGGCAAGGCGCGGGGCGACGCCCAGCGGACGCGGTTCCCCCTCCGGCCGGGCGAAGAAGACCACGTCGGAGCCCATGACGGCAGCCTCGCCCCGCGGGGCCGGGCGGACAACTCGGCCGCCCTGAGGACACCGCGCGCCCGGCCCCTGCAGAGTCCTGGCCCCGTCCCGGGTCCCGCCCTGAGCGTGCGGAGGGTGGGGAGGACGGGGTCCTTCGTCAGGCGGGGACGGCCGCGTCGTAGCGGTCCAGCAGCACGACGGCGAGGCGCTCGTCGGGCAGCAGGGGAGCGGTGACCGCGTCCGCGCCGGCCGCCGCCAGCTCGTCGTGGAAGTGCCCCGGCGCCAGCAGGTAGGCCGCGAGCACCACCCGCCGGGCGCCGGCGCGCCGGGCCGCGGCGACCGCCTCGGGCACCGGCGGCTGCGCGGCCGACCCGTAGCCGGTGGTGACCGGCCCGGTCCAGCGCTCCTGGAGCAGGCCGGCGGTGTGCTCGACGTCGGCCCGCGACCGCGGGTCGCTGGACCCGGCGGCGGCGAGGACGACGGCGGTGCGGGGGTCCTGCGGGTCGGCGCCCGCCTCCGCCAGCCGGTCGGCCAGGACGGCGACCAGCCGCGGGTCGGGCCCGAGCGGCCGGGCGGCCCGAGCGGCGTCGTGCGCCTGCACGGCGCGGGCGATGTCGACGTGCACGTGGTAGCCGCCCGACAGCAGCAGGGGGACGACGACCACCGCGCGCCCCTGCCCGGAGAGGTCGCTGACCACGTCGGCCACGGTCGGCGGCTGGACGTCGACGAAGGCCGCCGTCGTCTCGAGGCCGGGCCGCAGCCGGCGGGCGGCCAGGGCGAGCTCGGCGACCAGCCGGCGGCCGGACGGGTTGCGCGTCCCGTGCGCGCACGCGACCAGGACCGGCGCCACCACTAGAGCGCCCGCAGGACGCCGCCGTCCACCGGGATCATCGCGCCGGTCAGGAAGGAGGCTGCGGGGGAGAGGAGGAAGGCCGCCACCCGGCCGAACTCCTCGGGCCGCCCGACCCGGCGCAGCGGGATGCCGGCCTCGGTGCGCGCCCGCATCGCGGCGGCGTCGCCCGACGCCTCCTCGATCTCGGTGATCCGGTCGGTGGCGATGGTGCCCGGCATCAGCCCCACCACCCGGATGCCGCGGGGCCCCAGCTCGTCGGCCAGGGCCTTGGCCGTCATCGCCAGGCCCGGCCGCAGCCCGTTGGAGATGGCCAGGTGGCCGATCGGCTGGCGGACGGAGGTGGACAGGACGAACCCGATCGCGCTCCCGGCGTCCAGGTGCGGCACCAGAGCCTTGACCAGCCGCAGCGGGCCGAGCAGCACGCTCTCCACGCCGTCGCGCCAGTGCTCCTCGGCGGACTCGAGCACCGTCCCGGGTGGCGGTCCGCCGACCGAGACGAGTACGCCGTCGACGCCGCCCATCTCGGTGAGCGCCGCCTCGACCAGCCGCTCCGCGGCGCCGGGGTCGGCCAGGTCGGCGGGGACCCCGTGCGCCGCCGGCGCCCCACCCAGCGAGGCGACGGCGGCGTCCACGGAGTCGGGGGAGCGGGAGCTGAGCAGCACCCGCGCCCCGTCGTCGACCAGGGCCCGGGCGGCCGCGAGCCCCAGCCCGCGGCTCGCGCCGGTCAGCAGGTAGCGGCGGCCACCCAGGCCCAGGTCCACGCGTCAGCCCCGGCTCAGGCCGACGCCGCGCGCAGCGAGCGCAGGACGTACTGCATGATCCCGCCGTTGCGGTAGTAGTTCGCCTCGCCGGGGGTGTCGATCCGGACGGTGGCGTCGAACTCCACGTCGCCGGCCGTCACCTTCACCGTGCGCGGGGTCTCGCCGTCGTTGAGCGCGGTGATCCCGGTGATGGTGAACTCCTCGTCGCCGGTCAGGCCGAGCGACTCGCGGTTCTGGCCCTGGGGGAACTGCAGCGGCAGCACGCCCATGCCGATGAGGTTGGAGCGGTGGATCCGCTCGTAGCTCTCGGCGATGACCGCCTTGACGCCGAGCAGCGCCGTCCCCTTCGCCGCCCAGTCCCGCGAGGACCCGGAGCCGTACTCCTTGCCGGCCAGCACGACCAGCGGGATGCCCTGCTCCTGGTAGGCGACCGACGCGTCGTAGATCGACGTCGTCTCGCCGGTGAGGTGGTTCTTGGTGACGCCGCCCTCGGTGCCGGGCACCAGGAGGTTGCGCAGCCGGATGTTGGCGAACGTGCCGCGGATCATCACCTCGTGGTTCCCGCGCCGGGAGCCGTAGGAGTTGAAGTCGCGCCGCTGGACGCCGTGCTCCTGCAGGTACTTGCCCGCAGGGCTGTCGGCCTTGATGGAGCCGGCCGGGGAGATGTGGTCGGTCGTCACCGAGTCGCCGAGCACCGCGAGGGTCCGGGCGCCGGTGATGTCCTGCACCGGGGTGGGCTCGGCCGGCATGCCCTCGAAGTACGGGGGCTTGCGGACGTAGGTGCTCGCGGCGTCCCAGGCGAAGGTGTCCCCGGTCGGCGTGGGCAGGTTCTGCCACTGCTCGGTGCCGGCGAAGACGTCCTCGTAGCTGCGGCCGAACTGCTCCGCCGAGACGGCCTCGTCGATGACCCGCTGGACCTCCTGCGGCGACGGCCAGATGTCGCGCAGGTAGACGTCCTGCCCGTCCTTGCCCTTGCCCAGCGGCTCGGTGGTGAGGTCGAGGTCCATCGTCCCGGCCAGCGCGTAGGCGATCACCAGCGGCGGGCTGGCCAGGTAGTTCATCTTGACGTCGGGGTTGATCCGGCCCTCGAAGTTGCGGTTGCCGGACAGCACCGAGACGACGGCGAGGTCGGCCTCGTTGACCGCCTGGCTGACCGGCTCGGGCAGCGGGCCGGAGTTGCCGATGCAGGTGGTGCAGCCGTAGCCGACCAGGTAGAAGCCGAGCTTCTCCAGGTACGGGGTGAGCTGGGCCTTCTCGTAGTAGTCCATGACGACCTTGGACCCCGGGGCGAGCGTCGTCTTCACCCACGGCTTGGTCTCCAGGCCCGCCTCGACGGCCTTCTTGGCCAGCAGCGCGGCACCGAGCATCACCTGCGGGTTCGAGGTGTTGGTGCAGGAGGTGATCGCGGCGATCACCACGTGACCGTTGTCGACGAAGGTCTCCCGGCCGTCCTCGAGCACGACCTTGGTCGGCGTCGACGGGCGGTCGTGGACGCGCTCGGGGAGCGTGAAGGAGTGCGGCCGGCCGGCCTCGCCGTCGCCGTGGGCGAACGGGCTGGCCGGGTCGGAGGCCGGGAAGGTCTCCTCGACCGACTCGTCGACGGTCGAGCCCTCGCTCGCGGCGTCGTCCGGCTCGCTGTCGCCCTCCGGCGCGTAGGCGGGCAGCGCCTCGCGGAAGGCGGCCTTGGCGTCGGACAGGGAGACGCGGTCCTGCGGGCGCTTCGGGCCCGCGATCGACGGGACGACGGTGGACAGGTCCAGCTCCAGGTACTCGGAGAAGGCCGGCTCACGCGACGCGTCGTGCCAGAGTCCCTGCTCCCTGGCGTAGGCCTCGACCAGCGCCACCTGCTCGGCGGGGCGCCCGGTCAGCTGGAGGTAGTTGATGGTCTCCTCGTCGATGGGGAACATCGCCGCGGTCGAGCCGAACTCCGGGCTCATGTTGCCGATCGTGGCCCGGTTGGCCAGCGGGACGGCGGACACGCCCTCGCCGTAGAACTCGACGAACTTCCCGACGACGCCGTGCTGGCGGAGCATCTCGGTGATCGTGAGGACCAGGTCGGTCGCGGTGGACCCCTCGGGCAGCTCGCCGGTCAGCTTGAAGCCGACCACCCGCGGGATGAGCATCGACACCGGCTGGCCGAGCATGGCGGCCTCGGCCTCGATGCCGCCCACGCCCCAGCCGAGCACGCCCAGGCCGTTGACCATCGTGGTGTGCGAGTCGGTGCCCACGCAGGTGTCGGGGTAGGCGACGACCCGGGTCGTGCCATCGGCGGAGGTCTCCGCCCGCGGGAACACGACGCGGGCCAGGTGCTCGATGTTGACCTGGTGGACGATGCCGGTGCCCGGCGGGACGACCTTGAAGTCGCTGAAGGCGCCCTGGCCCCAGCGGAGGAACTGGTAGCGCTCGCCGTTGCGCTCGTATTCGATCTCGACGTTGCGCTCGAAGGACTCCGGGGTGCCGAACACGTCGGCGATCACGGAGTGGTCGATGACCAGCTCGGCGGGGGCCAGCGGGTTGATCTTCTGCGGGTCGCCGCCGATCTCGGCCATGGCCTCGCGCATGGTGGCCAGGTCGACGATGCAGGGGACGCCGGTGAAGTCCTGCATGACCACGCGGGCCGGGGTGAACTGGATCTCCTGGTCCGGCTCGGCGTTCGGGTCCCAGTTCGCCAGCGCCCGGATGTGGTCGGCGGTGATGTCGGCGCCGTCCTCGGTGCGCAGCAGGTTCTCCAGCAGCACCTTCAGGCTGAAGGGCAGCTTCTCCGCGCCCTCCACCGCGTCGAGCCGGTAGATGTCGTAGTCGGTGCCGTCGACGCTCAGCGTCGCGCGTGCTCCGAAGCTGTCCTTGCTGGCTGCCACTGCTCTGCGCCTACCCCTCGCTGGTCGATCGCGCTGATTGCCACCCTGGATCATCCCAGCCGCGTCCGCAGCCCCGCAGGTGAGGCGACCCTTGCCTACCCGGGAGGTCGCGCCCGGGCCCTACCGTGGACGCCGTGACGACCGGCGCCGTCCCCGACCCGCTGCCAGCCTGGCTGGCCGACGCCGGACGGGTCACCGTTCTGACCGGCGCCGGCATCTCGACCGACAGCGGCATCCCCGACTACCGGGGACCCGACGGCGTGTGGACGAAGGACCCGGACGCCGAGAAGCTGGTGACGCTGTCCTACTACGTCGCCGACCCCGACATCCGCCGCCGGGCCTGGCTGATGCGCCGCGACCTGCAGGCCCGCGACGTACGGCCCAACGCCGGCCACGCGGCGCTGGTCGACCTCGAGCGGCAGGGCCGGCTGCGGGCGCTGCTCACCCAGAACATCGACGGGCTGCACCAGGCGGCCGGGTCCTCGCCGGAGCTGGTGCTCGAGCTGCACGGCACGGTGCACGAGGTCGAGTGCCTCGCCTGCCGGGACCGGACGACGATGGCCGCGGCCCTGGCCCGCGTCGAGGGGGGCGAGCCCGACCCGGCCTGCCGGCGCTGCGGCGGCATCCTCAAGTCCGCGACGATCAGCTTCGGCCAGGCCCTGGACGCCGCGGTGATCGAGGCCGCGGCAGAGGCGGCGACCGACTGCGACGTCTTCCTCGCCGTCGGCACCTCGCTCACCGTGCACCCGGCCGCGGGGCTGACCGACCTCGCGGCCGAGGCCGGGGCGCGGGTCGTCGTCGTCAACGCCGAGCCCACGCCCTACGACGGGCTGGCCGACCTGGTCGTCCGCGAGCCGATCGGCACGTCGCTGCCCTGCCTGGTCGCGCGCTGATCGCAGCGCCGTTCTCCGCCGCGTGCTCCGCCACCGCCGACCCGGCCACCCGCCTGGTCACGAGCTCCGTGGAGGCGACCTCCGGCGACCACCACGACGGCGAGTGGGCGCACGTCGAGGACGGGGTGCCCGACCCCTCGGCCTCCCTGGAGGTGCCCGGTGGCGCGGCATCGGGCGCATGGCCCCGCCTGATCGTGGGGCTCCGGCGCTAGCGTGACGGGACCACGTCGAGCGGCTGCCGGGCGCCCCGGCGCGCGGCGGCCCGACCACCCGGGAGCCGGACATGCGCGTGCCTCTCACCACCCGTGACTTCCTCGACCGCGCCGAGCTGGTGTACGGCGACCGGATCGGCATCGTCGACGAGCCGGACCAGCCGGCGCCGTCCATGGGAGAGGTGACCTACCGCGAGGTCGCCCGCCGCGCCCGCGCGATGCAGGCCGCCCTCGACGAGCTCGGCATCGGGGAGGGCGACCGGGTCGCCGTCGTCAGCCACAACTCGGGCCGGCTGCTGGAGATGCTGCTCGGCGTCCCGTCGTCGGGCCGGGTGCTCGTGCCGATCAACTTCCGGCTGGCGCAGGAGGAGGTCGCCTACATCGTCGGCCACTGCGGCGCCCGCGCGCTGTTCGTCGACCCGGACCTGGAGGCCTCGCTCAAGGGGATCGACGTCGAGCACCGGTTCGGCACGGGGGAGGAGTACGAGCAGCTGCTGCGCCACGACGTCGAGCCGCGGCCGTGGTCGGCGCCCGACGAGGACGCCACAGCGACCATCAACTACACCAGCGGCACGACGGCGCGGCCCAAGGGCGTGCAGATGACCCACCGCAACGAGTGGGTCAACGCGGTGACCTTCGGCATGCACATGCAGGTCAGCGACCGGGACGTCTACCTGCACACGCTGCCGCTGTTCCACTGCAACGGCTGGGGGATGCCGTACACGCTGGCCGGCCTCGGTGCCCGGCAGGTGCTGCTGCGCAAGGTCGACGGCGCGGAGATCCTGCGGCGGGTGGAGCGGCACGGCGTCACGCTGATGTGCGGGGCGCCGGCGGTGTGGAACTCGGTGCTCGAGGCCGCGGCCCACTGGGACGGCGAGGTCCCCGGCCGCGACCGGGTGCGGATCGTGGTCGCTGGCGCGCCGCCGCCGTCGCGGACCATCGCCCGCATCGAGTCCGAGCTGGGCTGGCAGTTCAACCAGATCTACGGCCTCACCGAGACCGCCCCGCTGGTCACCGTGAACCGGCCGCGCGAGGAGTACGACGCGCTCGAGCCGGAGGAGCGCGCGAAGAAGCTGTCGCGGGCCGGGGTGCCGGCGCTGGGCACCCGGGTGCAGGTCAGCGACTCCGGTGAGGTGCTCGTGCAGAGCAACACCGTGCTGGCCGGCTACTGGAACAACCCCGACGCCTCGACCGAGGCGCTCGAGGGGGGCTGGTTCCACACCGGCGACGGCGGCTCCGTCGACGAGGGCGGCTACGTCACCATCTCCGACCGGAAGAAGGACGTGATCATCACCGGCGGCGAGAACGTCTCGTCGATCGAGGTGGAGGACGTCGTCTTCAGCCACCCCGCGGTGGCGGAGGTCGCAGTCATCGGGATCCCCGACGACAAGTGGGGTGAGCTGGTGACCGCGATCGTCGTCTGCGCGGAGGGGCAGCAGGTCACCGAGGAGGAGGTCATCGCCCACTGCCGCGGCAAGATCGCCGGGTACAAGATCCCCAAGCGGGTCGAGTTCCGCGACGCGCTGGCCCGCACCGCGACCGGCAAGATCCAGAAGTTCAAGCTGCGGGAGGCCTTCTGGTCCACCTCGGAGCGCCAGGTCCACTGAAGCAGGACCTCCTCCCGGGGCCACTCTCCGCGGTCACTGCGCTGAGGGGCCCCTCACCCCACCGGGTGAGGGGCCCCTCAACCGTGTGCCCGACCGCGTCGATCCCCGCACCAGGAAGCGCCCTCCGGGGTGCCGTCGGTGTGGGGTCGGAGAGAGGTCGGGTCGGTGGGCAGCGCAGCGGACACACGGGGTACGGCTCCGAGGGGCGGGGTGCCCCGGTGGCTCCTCCGGGGGATCGGGACGACCGTCGCCGCCGTCGTGGCGGTGGGCGCGGCCCCCGGTGCGGCGCTCGCCGTGCCGGGGGAGGCGGAGGTCGCCGACGCGCAGGCCACCCGTGACGCGGCGGCCGCCCAGGTCGGTGAGATCAGCGCCCAGCTGGCCGAGGCGGAGTCCGCCGCGGCCGCCGCCCACCAGGCCGCGCAGATCGCGCTGCAGGAGTACGAGGAGCGCAAGGCCGCCCAGGAGGAGGCGCAGGCCGCCGCCGACGAGGCCGCCGAGGACGCCGAGCGGGCCCGGGCGGCCCTGACCCGCGGCCGCCAGCAGGTCGCCGACTTCGCGCGGTCCAGCTACATGCAGGGCAGCACCGCGCCCGGCGCCGCGGCGCTGATGAGCGCCGAGGGGCCGACCCAGCTGCTGGAGCGGGCCGCGCTGCTCGACGCCGCCGGCGACCACCGGGTCGACGTCGTCGACCAGCTGACCGTGCTCGAGCAGGAGGCCGCGGACGCCGACCGCGCCGCCCGGCAGGCGGTGGCGGACGCCGACGCCCTGGAGGACGAGGCGGCCGAGTCGCTGGCCGCGGCCCAGGCCCAGGAGGTCTCGGCGCGCGCCCAGACGGCGGCGCTGGCCGAGCAGCGGGAGGCCTGGGAGGCCGAGCTCGCCGAGGCGCAGGAGGCTCTCTACGGCGCCCAGGGCGCCCGGGCCGCGGCGGCCGCCGCTGCCGCGGCGCAGGAGGCCGCCCGCACCAGCCCGCCGGCCGGCCCGCCGTCCTCCTCCGCCGGTTCCTCCGGCGGCTCCTCCTCGGCCGGTTCCGCTGGGGGTTCCTCCTCGGCCGGTTCCCCCTCGGCCGGTTCCTCCAGCGGCTCCTCGTCGGGTGGCGCGCCGGCCCCGGTGCCGACGACGGCCGACGCGCCGTCGGGCTCGGCGGTGCAGACGGCGATCGCCGCCGCGAGGTCGCAGCGCGGGCTGCCCTACAGCTGGGGCGGCGGCAACGGCTCCGGCCCGTCCTACGGCATCCCGCCGGACACGGCGATCTACGGCTTCGACTGCTCGGGGCTGACCGAGTACGCGTACGCGCAGGCCGGCATCGCCATCGGCGGCACCAGCCGCGAGCAGTACTGGCGGTTCCGCGACCGCACCGTGGCCGCGTCCGACCTGCGGGCCGGTGACCTGGTCTTCTGGGGCTCCGGGTCGGCCTACACCTCGATCTACCACGTCGCGCTCTACATCGGGGGCGGCCAGGTGATCCAGGCGCCGCAGAGCGGGGACGTCGTACGCGTCTCGTCGATGTGGTTCGGCAACGACTACTTCGGCGCCGTCCGCCCGACCGGCTGAGAGGGCCGGGACATGGGGCGTCGGGCAGCCACGGGGGGAGCTGCCCGACGCAGTGACGAGGCTAGCAGTCACCCGCCCGCGCGGGCAGGGGTAGACACACGCCACGCGGACGGTCGGCGCGCCGCGCCGTGGGCGACTCCGGTGCAGCCGTCGGCGGGACGGCTGCTGTGCAGGAACGTGTAGGACACTGGCGCGGGGACGGGCACACCGCCCCGTCGCCGGCCTCCCCGAGGCCGCGGAGCCGCACGATCCTGGGAGCCCCGTGAGCAGCGCCGCCAGCACGCCCCTCGAGCAGTCCGCTGGGTCCTCGGCCACCGGTCAGCCGGTGCCGCCCTCGGCCGACGCTGCGCAGCTGGAGCGCGTGCTCTTCGAGATCAAGCGGGTGATCGTCGGGCAGGACCGGCTGGTCGAGCGGATGCTCGTCTCGCTGCTCGCCCGCGGTCACGTGCTGCTCGAGGGCGTGCCCGGGGTGGCCAAGACCCTCGCGGTGGAGACGCTGGCCACCGTCGTCGGCGGGTCGTTCACGCGGCTGCAGTTCACCCCCGACCTGG
Source organism: Geodermatophilus sp. SYSU D00703 (assembly GCF_054050155.1). Taxonomy (NCBI): domain Bacteria; kingdom Bacillati; phylum Actinomycetota; class Actinomycetes; order Geodermatophilales; family Geodermatophilaceae; genus Geodermatophilus; species Geodermatophilus sp. SYSU D00703. The sequence continues at coordinate 16,899 of NZ_JBJGYU010000022.1, forward strand.
TGCCGGCCGACATCATCGGCACCCGCATCTACAAGGCCGGCCAGGACGCCTTCGACACCGAGCTCGGCCCGGTGTTCGCCAACTTCGTCCTCACCGACGAGATCAACCGCGCGCCGGCCAAGGTGCAGTCCGCGCTGCTCGAGGTCATGGCCGAGCGCCAGGTCTCCATCGGCGGGGTCACCCACCCGCTGCCCGACCCCTTCCTGGTGCTGGCCACCCAGAACCCGATCGAGTCCGAGGGCGTCTACCCGCTGCCCGAGGCCCAGCGGGACCGCTTCCTCATGAAGGTGCTCGTCGACTACCCGAGCCCCGAGGAGGAGCGGGAGATCATCTACCGGATGGGGTCGACCCCGCCGGTGGCCGAGACGGTGCTCGCCCCCGGTGACCTGCTCCGGATGCAGCGCACCGCCTCGCAGGTGTTCGTGCACCACGCGCTCGTCGACTACGTCGTCCGGCTGGTCGTGGCGACCCGCGCGCCGCGCGAGCACGGCATGGAGGACGTCGCGTCGTGGGTCTCCTACGGCGCCAGTCCGCGCGCCTCGCTGGGCCTGATCGCCGCCAGCCGGGCGCTGGCGCTGCTCCGCGGCCGGGACTACGTGCTGCCGCAGGACGTCCTCGACGTCACCGCCGACGTGCTGCGCCACCGGCTGGTGCTCTCCTACGACGCGCTGGCCGACGGCGTGCCGGCCGACCACGTGGTCAAGCGGATCCTCCAGACCGTCCCGCTCCCGCAGGTCACGCCGCGGCAGCGGTCCGGCGGCTTCGGCCCGGCCGCTCCGGGCGGGCCGGCCGTGCCGTCGTTCGGCCCGCCGCAGCCGGTCCCGCCGCACGGTGCGCCGCCGTTCGGCCAGCCGGCTCCGCAGTTCGGCGGGCCCGTGCAGGGTCCCTTCGCCGGCCGGCCCGCCGAGGGGCAGCCCGGTGCGCAGGGCCAGCCGGGGCCGGCCGGCAACGGCTTCGCGCCCGGGTCGTCGCCGGCGTGATCCTCCGTCGTCGCTCCGGGGGCTCCGGCACCGCGACGCCGGAGCCCCCGGGGCACGCGCCCACGCCCGGGTCCGGGATCGACCCGGGGGCCGGGGACGGCGCTCCGCCCCGCTTCGCCGAGGGACCGGCCGACGTCCTGCTGCAGCGGCTGGAGCTCACCGTCCGGCGCCGCCTCGACGGCCTGCTGCAGGGCGACCACCTCGGGCTGGTGCCCGGATCGGGCACCGAGGCCGGGGACTCGCGCACCTACCACCCCGGCGACGACGTCCGGCGGATGGACTGGCCGGTCACCGCGCGCACCCAGGTGCCGCACGTCCGGGAGACGATCGCCGACCGCGAGCTGGAGACGTGGGCCGTCGTCGACCTCTCGGCCAGCCTCGACTTCGGCACCGCGCTGTGCCAGAAGCGCGACCTGGCCATCGCCGGCCTGGCCGCGGTCAGCCACCTGACCGTCCGCGGGGGCAACCGGCTCGGCGCGGTCGTCACCACCGGCGAGCGGGTCGACCGCTACCCGGCCGCGGCCGGCCGGCTGGCCGCCGACCGGCTGCTGCGCGCCGTGGTGGCCACACCCCGGGCCGCCGGAGGACGGCGGGGTGACCTCGCGGCCGCCCTGGAGTCGCTGCGCCGCCCGCCGCGCCGGCGCGGGCTGGTCGTCGTCGTGTCCGACTTCCTGGGTTCCGACGCGCGCGGCCCCGCCGACTGGGAGCGGCCGCTGCGCGGGCTGGCGGGGCGGCACGAGCTGCTGGCCATCGAGGTGGTCGACCCGCGCGAGCTGGAGCTGCCCGATGTCGGGCTGCTGACCGTCGTCGACCCCGAGTCCGGCCAGACCCTCGAGGTGCCCACGGGCGACGCCGAGTTCCGCGCCCGGTACGCAGCCGGGGCCGCCGCCCAGCGGCAGGCGATCGCCGCGGCGCTGCGCCGGGCGGGCGCCGGTCACCTGCAGCTGCGCACGGACCGCGACTGGCTCATGGACGTCGTCCGGTTCGTCGCGGACCGGCGCCGGGCGGGCTCCGGAGGCGCATCCCGATGACGTCCCCGACGACCCGTGGCGACCGCCGGCGCGCCGGCAGCGGAGGAGCCTCCCGATGACCTTCCAGGCACCGCTGTGGCTGCTCGGCCTGCTCGCCGTCGTCGCACTGGTCGCGCTGTACGTGGTCCTGCAGCTGCGTCGCAAGGCCTACGCGGCGCGGTTCACCAACGTCGCCCTGCTCGGTTCGCTCGTGCCCAAGCGGCCCGGCTGGCGGCGGCACCTGGCCTTCGGGCTGGTGGCGCTCTCGCTGGCCGCGCTCGTGGTCTCGCTGGCCGTGCCGAGCACCGAGGTGCGGGTGCCCCGCGAGCGGGCGACGGTGATCATGGCCGTCGACGTCTCGCTGTCGATGCAGGCCACCGACATCGAGCCCAGCCGGTTCGAGGCGATGCAGAAGGCGGCCAAGGAGTTCGTCGACGTCCTGCCCGAGCGGATCAACCTCGGGCTGGTGTCCTTCGCCGGCACCGCCACCACGCTGGTCACCCCGACGACCGACCGCGGCCAGGTGCGCAGCGCCATCGACAACCTCGACCTCGCCGAGTCGACGGCGATCGGCGAGGCGGTGTTCACGTCGCTGTCGGCGATCCAGAACTTCCAGGCCTCGCTGGAGGCGACCGAGGAGGAGCTGCCCCCGGCCCGGATCGTGCTGCTCTCCGACGGGTACAACACCGTCGGCCGCGACGACACCCAGGCCATCGACGCCGCGGTCGACGCGGGCATCCCGGTCTCCACGATCGCCTTCGGCACCGACTACGGCACCCTCGACCTCGACGGCGAGCGGGTGCCGGTGCCGGTGGACCGGGAGACCCTCGAGCGGATCGCCGACGACACCGGCGGCAGCTACAGCGAGGCGGCCAGCGCCGCGGAGCTCGAGCAGGTCTACGAGGACCTCGGCAGCCAGATCGGCTACACCACCGAGCCCCGCGACGTCAGCTACTGGTTCGTCCGCGGCGGGGTGCTGCTGGCCCTGCTCGGCGTCGTCCTCAGCCTGCTCTGGACCAACCGCCTGCTGTAGCCCCCCGTCCGGCCCCGTCCGAGGCCCCGCCGCGAGCTTGCGAGTGGTGGGGAGGACGGGGTCCCTTCTCAGCGCGAGGGGTCGAGGACGAGCTTGCCGGTGGTGCGGCGGGCGAGCAGGTCCTGGTGCGCCTCCCGGACGGCGGTCAACGGGTAGCGACCGCCGGCGATCGGCGAGAGCGCGCCGTCGGCGACCAGCGGCAGCAGCTCGGTCATCGCGTCGTCCATCATGTGCGGCCGCGTCATGCAGTGGGCCAGCCAGAAGCCGATGACCGCGCGGCTCTTCTGCATCAGGGCGCCGGGGTCCACCGGGGACGCCGGCTTCCGGGCGGCCATGCCGTAGGTGACCAGCCGGCCGAACGGGGCCAGCGCCGACAGGGCGCCGTCGAAGACGTTCCCACCGGTCATCTCCAGCACCACGTCGACCGGCTTGCCGCCGTTGGCCTCGCGCAGCGCGGCGGTGAAGGCCCTCGGGTCGTCGTCGGCCAGGGCGGGGTCGACGCTGGCGTCGGCGCCCAGCTGCTCGGTCAGCGCCCGCTTCTCCGGGCTGGAGGCGGTGGCGATGACCCGGCCCGCGCCCCAGCGGCGGGCGAGTTGGATCGCCAGCGACCCGACCCCGCCGGCGCCGGCGAGGACGACGACGGTCTCCCCGGCGGCCAGGTGGGCGCTGGTGCGCAGCAGGTGCCAGGCGGTGGCCCCCTGCAGGACGACAGCCAGCGCCTGCTCGTCGGTCACGCCGTCGGGCACCGGCCAGGTCAGCCGGGGGTGCGCGGCGACCTTCTCCGCGTAGCCGCCGCCCTCGAGCAGCCCCACCACGCGCGGCCCACCGCCGGCCGGCGTGCCGACGAACTCCGCACCCGGGACCAGCGGCAGCTGCTGCGGGGCGAGGTAGCTGTCCTCGATCTGGTGGGTGTCGGCGAAGTTGACCCCGGCGCCCTGCACGTCGTAGAGCTGCTGGCCGGGGCCCGGGACGGGGTCGGGCAGGTCGACGACGTCGAGGACCTCGGGGCCGCCGAAGCGGGTGATCTGCACGGCACGCATGCGGGAAGGCTAGGGGCGCCGCGACGGTGGGCGGCGGGCGGGCGGGCGGTCGAGGACCGCGGTGGGGGAGCGCCCGGCGTACGCCCGCTCCTGCAGCCCCGTCCGGAGGGCCGAGGGCCCGCCGACCGGGTGGTCGGCGGGCCCTCGGCTCCGACCCGGCCGTGGGTGGCCGCCCGGGTCAGGCGACGTCGGTGCGGGCCCCGCTCAGGTAGCCGCGAACCGCCGGCTCCGGGACCCGGAAGGACCGGCCGACGCGCACGGCGGCCAGCTCCCCGCCGTGCACGAGGCGGTACACGGTCATCTTCGACACGCGCATGATCGCCGCGACCTCGGCCACGGTGAGGAAGCTGACCGCGGCGCGCGGAGCGGGCCGCTCGGTCGACGGCCGCGCCGCCGTCGGGTGGCCGGGGGCCGGCCGCGCGGCCAGGGGGCGCTGGCCCATCGGGCCGACGCCGGGCTGCAGGCTCATCGCCGGCGACGTGGGGCGCGCCATCGGCCGGGAGCCGGGCACGGCGGGCCGGGCGGAGGGGCGCTGGCCGTAGGCGGCCTGACGGTGGAGAGCCGGAGCGGGGGAGCGCTGGGGCAGAGACACGTCGTTCCTCTCGGTGGCGGTCCACGGGACGCAGGTCCGGCTCGCTGTCGGCGACGGTGCGCGTCCGTGCTGATACAGACCGTAAGGGCCCCTGGAGGGCGGGGCGAGGACACCGGAGGACGAGACGGACCGGTCCGATTCGTCAGGAGTTGACCGTTGCGCTCGCCGGCGGTGCGTCGGCCCCAGCCGCCGACGACGGTGCCGCCGGCCGCGCACCCGCGGGAGGCCCGGCCGGGGCGGCCCCGTCGCGGTCGGGGAGAGTGGGGACCATGGAGGTACCCATCCCGGCCGACCGGATCCTCGACGTGGCGACGCGGATCGCCGATCAGCTGCTGGAGGTCCAGACGCGGGTCAACGGGCAGATCGACGCTGCGCTGGCCGAGTTGCTGCCGGGCGTCCAGCAGCGGCTGGGCGTCGGACCGGTGGCGGACGTCGATCTCGGGGACCTGGTCAACGTCCGCATCACCGGGCTCAGCGTCGTCGTCACGCCCGCGGCGGTGGCCACCGTCGTCCCGCTGTCGGCCGCGTCGGCCGCCACGACGCGGGCCGGGCGCCGCGCCATGACCGACGTCGTGACCGGTGCCGACGACCGCCTGGCCGTCATCGCCGGCCCGTGCTCGATCCACGACCCGGCCGCCGCCGTGGAGTACGCCGGCTTCCTCGCCCGCATGCGGGAACGGCACGGCGACGACCTCGAGATCCTGATGCGGACCTACACCGAGAAGCCGCGGACCGAGGTCGACTGGAAGGGGTTCGCCTACGACCCGTTCCTCGACGGCTCCAGCCGCATCAGCGTCGGCCTCGTCGCCACCCGGCTGCTCATGTGCCGGATCACCGAGCTGGGCGTGCCGGTGGCCGCGGAACCGCTCAACGCGCTGACGCCGCAGTACGTGAACGGGCTCGTCACCTACAACGGTGTGGGGGCGCGCAACGTCACCGACCAGACCGCCCGCGAGCGGGTGTCCGGCTTCTCGTCCGTCGTCGGCTTCAAGAACTCGCCGGAGGGGAGCGTCGAGGCCGCCGTCTCGGCCGTCGTGGCCGCGCGGGCCCCGCACGAGTTCCTCGGTGTCGACCACCACGGGGTGTCGGCCCAGCTGTCGACGACGGGCAACGACACCGGCCACGTCATCCTGCGCGGCGCCCAGGACGGCCCGAACTACTCGGCCGCGCACATCGCCGACACGAAGCGGAAGCTGGCCGCGCGCGGCCTGCCGGAGGTGGTCGTCGTCGACGCCTCCCACGGCAACAGCCGCAAGGACCACCGGCGCCAGGTCGAGGTCGTGCGGGACCTGGCCGGCCAGATCGCGGCCGGCGAGCGGGCGATCCGCGGCGTCATGGTCGAGAGCAACCTGGTCGCCGGGCGGCAGGACCTCGACCGCCGGCACCCCGAGGCGCTGGAGTACGGCAAGAGCGTCACCGACGCCTGCGTCGACCCGGAGACGACCGAGGCGATGCTGGCCGAGCTGGCCGAGGCGGCCCGGGCACGGCGCGGGACCCGGCAGCGGGAGACCAGCTCCGCAGGCGCGTGACCCCCGACGGAGTCCACGGGCTGGCGTGCCCGAGCCGGGGAGGCCCTCAGCCGATCCACCGGCGCTTCCCACCGGCCAGCACGCGGCCGAACTGCAGCTCGGGGAAGTGCGCGCCGGCGCCGACGGTCGTGTCGTCCTCGAGCTCCCGGAACAGTCGTTCCCGGACCCGGGCGGCGAGCCGGGGGTCGACGTCCCCCATCGCGTGCCACGTGGGTTCGTCCAGCTGCACGGGACAGGTGATCGCGTCGCCGAGGAGCAGCGCACGGTGCACGCCGGAGGACACGACGACCGACAGGTGACCGGGGGTGTGCCCCGGGGTCATGGTGACGTCGACCCCGGGCACGACGGGAGTGTCGCCGCCGACCAGGTGGAGACGGGCGGCGTCCGTGGTCCGCAGCCCGTGCCGGATGTGGTCGAGCATCCTGCTCTGCGGGTCGAGCACGAAGTGCTCCCAGTCCCCCGCGCCGAACCAGATGTCGGCACGGGGGAAGACCGGCCGCCCCGCGCCGTCGAAGAGCCATCCGCAGTGGTCGAGGTGCAGGTGGGTGCAGATGACGACGTCGACCTCGGCCGGACTCACTCCCGCGGCGCGCAGCCCGACCGGCAGCTGCCCGCCGACGAGCAGCCGGCGCGGGCCGTCGTCGTGCAGGTCCGGGCCCAGGCCCGTGTCGACCAGGACCACCGAGGCGCCAGTCCGGACGAGGAAGGTGCCGATCGGCATCCAGGCCTGGCCGTGCCGGTTGAAGAAGTCCTCGTGCCCGTCCGCGGTCACGTGGTCGCCGAAGTAGCCGGGGCTCGCCCGGAAGGTGCCGTCGGCGATGGGGTGGACGTCGATCCCGCCGACCCTCATGAGCCCTCCCTCGCAGCGGAGTCCCCGCCGACGGTCCCGCAGGTCGCCGACGACGTCCACTCGGGACGATCGCGCTGCTGGGCTGGGGCGTTGTCGCTCTGTTCAGCTACCCTGACGCACCGTGCGCGCCCCGTCGGACACGCCTGACACCAGCCTCCTGCGGCACGTCCGGGCGCGGGACCCGCAGTCCGCGGCGCGCAGCGCCGCCGTCATCCTCCTGCTGGCGGCCGTCGCCCTCGCCGGGTGGGCGCTCCTGGAGCACTCGACGCAGGCCGCACTCGCGCGCGGGATCTGCTGGTCGGCCGCCGGGCTCCTGGCAGTGTGCTCCGCCGTCCACCGGGTCGTGCCGGCGGAGCGCCTGGACCGGGTGGGGGCCGGCGCGCTGATGTCCGTCGGCGGCGTCCTGCTCGGGGCCGTGCTGTCCGTGCTGACCGACGACACCTCCGCCGCGGCGCAGTCGTTCCTCTCCCTGCCGGTCCTGTGGGCGGCCTCCCACCTCAAGACCGCGGGCGTCGTCCTGGTGACCGGTACGACGGTGCTCGTGGACGCCGGGATGCTGCTGTACCTCCTGCCGGTCCGGGAGGCGCTCACCGACCTCGTCTTCGTGGGGGCCGTGCTGGTCCTGATGGCGGCCGTCCTCTGCCGGGCAGCCGTCCGGCAGGAGCACCTGGTCGCGGCGCTGCAGTCGCAGGCGCAGGTCGACACGCTGACCGGCCTGGTGAACCGCCGGGTCTTCCAGGACGCGCTGCTCCGGACGACCGCGCGCCGGCCGGCCCCGGGGACCGCGCTGGTGCTCATCGACGTCGACGCGTTCAAGTCGATCAACGACGCGCACGGGCACCCGGCCGGCGACGAGGTCCTCGTCCACCTGGCCAGGGTGCTGAGAGAGCAGGTGCGTGCCGACGACGCCGTCCTGTCCCGGCTGGGCGGTGACGAGCTGGCCATCCTGCTGCCCGGCTGCTCCGCGCGCGCTGCCCAGCGCCGGGCCGAGGCCCTGCTGGAGGCGGTGCGCACGACCCCCGTGACGCTCACCGACGGCACGACGTTGACCCTGTCGATCAGCCTGGGGGTGGCCCACCTGCCGCAGGACGCGGACAGCCTGGAGGCGCTGTACGAGACCGCGGACGCCGCGCTCTACGACGCCAAGCGCGCCGGGCGCGGCTGCGTCGCCGTGGCCGCGGCCTGACCCGGAGCGCCGCCCGTCGACCCTCGGGCGAGCGGGGGCGGCACCCGCGTCAGGTCGGGGCCGCGGCGCGGTACCAGTCGCGCAGGCGCGCGAACCCCTCCTCGAGGCCCACCTGCGGCCGCCACCCGAGCGCGGCCCGCGTCCGCCGCTGGTCGAACCAGTGCGCGGTCGCCAGCTGCCCGGCCAGGAAGCGGGTCATGGGCGGGGTGGACCGCCGCCGCGTCAGGGCCCAGACCCCCTCGACCGCGGCACCGGCGGCGTAGGCGGCGGGGAACGGCACCCGGCCGCGCGGCCCCGGGACCCCCGCCGCCGCGCACAGCCGGCGGAGGACCTCGGCGACCGGCCGCGGCTCCCCGTTGGAGACGACGAGGGCCTCGCCGTGGACCGGTCCGCAGGCGTCCACGGCGGCGACCAGCGCGGCCGCGGCGTTGTCGACGTAGGTGGTGTCGATGAGGGCCGCGCCGGAGCCGATCACCGGCAGCCGCCCGGCCCGCGCCCGCTCGACGACGCGCGCCACCAGCTGGAGGTCACCGGGGCCCCACACCAGGTGGGGTCGCACCGCCAGCACGGCGAGGGAGGCCGAGTCCGCGGCCAGCGCCTCCCGCTCGGCCACGGCCTTCGAGCGGGAGTAGTTCCCGCGGGCGCGCGCCGGGTCGGCCGGCTCAGCGCCCACTCCCACCAGAGCCGTCCCGGCGTGCGCCACCGAGGGCGAGGAGACGTGCACCAGCCGGCCGACGTCCGCGGTTCGGCAGGCGCCGACGACGGCGCGCGTGCCCTCGACGTTCGCCGCGACGAACGCGGCCGCCGGCCCGGTGACGTCGACCTTCGCGGCCAGGTGCAGCACGGCGTCCCGGCCCCGGGCGGCCCGCGCGACGGCGGCCGGGTCGGCGACGTCGGCCAGCACCTCCGCGCACGGCAGGCCGGACGGGCGGCGCTGCAGCACGGTGACCTCGTGCCCGTGCTCGAGCAGCGTGGTCGCCGTGGCCCGGCCGAGCATCCCGCTCGCGCCGGTGACGAGCACCCTCACGGCCGGCGGCCGGCGAGCACCCGCGCGGCCCGGCGGGCGACCTCGCTCCGGTCGACCTTGGACTGGTGCCGGACGTCCACCGGCAGCCCGGCGGTGGTCAGCACCGCGGCGACCCCGAGCCCCGCGGCGGCGCGGACGGCGTCCGCGGTTCCCTCGTCGGCCAGGGCCAGCCGCGCGCCCCGGCCGGCCGGGCGCCGGCTGCTCCGCGACGGCACGACCACCACGACGACGACCTGTGCGCCGACCGGCCCGACGCCGACGGCCGCCGCGGCCGCCACCCCGGGGAGCGCCTCCACCCGCTGCTCGATCCCGACCGGCGTCACCGGTCCGCAGCCCGTGGCGACCACGTGCTGGAGGCGCCCCTCGATCCAGAGCCGCCCGTCCGCGTCGAGGTGCCCGACGTCGCCGGTGCGGTGCCAGCCGGGGTCCCGCGAGGTCGTCTGCTCCAGCGCCCACAGCGCGTCGTAGCGGTCCTTGACGTGGGCCGCCTGCACGCAGACCTCGCCGGGGACGCCCGGGCGGTCGGTGGGCTCGCCGTCGGCCCGCCCGTCGGGGGAGAGGGGGCTGATCCGCACGGCCACGCCGGGCAGCGGCCGGCCCACGCACACCCCGTTCCCCGCGCCGGCGGCCTCGATGCCGGCCAGGGAGACGTCGGCGACCGGCAGCACCTCGGTCATCCCGTAGGGGGTGTGCGCGTCGGCGGCCGGGAGGACCGCGCGCAGCGCCCGCAGCAGGGACGCGGGGACGGGCGCGCCGGCGGACACGAGCAGCCGGACCCCCGCCAGCGCCTTCCGCTGTCCTTCCGACACGTCGTCGGCCGTGGCGACCACGCGCCGCAGCGCGGCGGGGGAGGCGAAGACCACCGTCGCCTCGACCGCGGCAGCCGCCTCGCCCAGTGCTGCCGCGGTCAGCGATCCCGGCGCGGTCACGTCGACGTCCGGCACCGCCGACGCGACGCCCAGACCCGGTCCGAGGATCGCGAAGGGCGCGAACGCCGCCACGAAGCGGTCCTCGGCGGTGAGGCCGTAGGTGGACCGCACGAGCTCCAGCTGGGCCGCGGCCTGGCGGTGCGTGTAGACGACGCCCTTCGCCGGCCCGGTCGCCCCGGAGGTGAACAGCACGGCGCAGTCGGCGTCCAGCGGGGCCTCGGCCGGTGCCGGCGCCGACCGGCCGAGCCTCTCCAGGGCGGCCAGCGTGTGCGCGGCCCCCAGCGCGCGGAGGGGCGTCGGGCCGGCCGCGATCCGGGAGGCCGCCAGGCCCATCAGGCGCGCCGCCGCCAGCCCCGTCCGGCCGCCGATGACGTGGTCGACCGCCGCGCTGCGCAGCGCCCGGCGCATCCCGGACAGCCCGAGGCCCTTGTCCGCGACGACGACGACGGCGCCGGCGCGCCACACCGCGTACACCGCGGCGGTGAGGTCGGCCGACGGCTCCACGAGCAGGGCGACGCGGTGCCCCGGACGGACTCCGCAGGCCGCCAGCCCGGCCGCCAGGTCCGCCACCCGCCGGGCGAGCCGGGACCAGCTCACGGTGACGCCGCCGACGTCGACGACCGCGGGTGCGTCGTCGTCCGACCGCTCCTCCAGGGCGGACCACAGGCGGCGTCCGGCGTCCCCCCTCGGGCGGGCCGGAGCGGGATCCGCGGCACCGAGGTCGGTCACCCACTGCGCCACGGCCGCGGCGTACTGCGGCGCGTCCTCGGGGAGGAGGTGGGAGGCACCCTCGTAGCGGTGCAGCCGGGCGTGCGGCAGGCGGCTGCGCAGGTCGGCCAGGTACCGCTCGCGGAAGACCGGGTCGCGTGGGCCCCACAGCAGCAGGGCCGGGACGTCGAGCGCGCGGATGCCCTCGGCGACCGCCTCCTGCACGGGGCGGGACGGGTGGCCGGGGGCGAACGGGATGTCGGCGACGAAGTCCCCGACGGACGCTCGTCGCCGTGGCGACCGGTAGGGGGCGGCGAAGGCGCGGCGGACGTCGGCGGGCAGCGCCGGCCGGGACAGCGCCGTCGTCGCCCGGACGAACACCGGGGTGCCGACCGTCGCCGCGGCACGGACGCCCCGCGCGGCGGCCAGCCGGATGAGGGCGGGGCCGAGGTCGCCCGCCGGCATGGCGACGGCGGTGTTCGCCAGGACGACGCCGCGGAGGTCCCGCCGGTGCTCGAGGGCCCACCCGAGGGAGATCACACCGCCCCAGTCGTGCCCCACCGTGACCACCGGCCCGGGAACGCCGAGCGCCGTCGTGAGGTCACCGAGGTCGGCGATCCGCTGCTCCAGCGACCGGGGCGCGGGCAGCCGGTCGGACCAGCCCATGCCCAGCTGGTCCGGGGCGACCACCCGCCAGCCGGGCGGCGCCGCGGCCAGCAGCCGGCGCCAGAGGTAGGACCAGGTGGGGTTGCCGTGGACGCACAGCAGCGTGCCCGCCGGGTCGCGGACGCCGTTGTCGAGGACGTGCCAGGTGTGCTCGACGCCGGTGCGGTCGGCGACGGTGACCAGCCGGGACCACGAGGGGTCCAGGCCGGGGAGTGCCGGCGGGAGGCTCGCGGCGTCGTCCGCCCTCACCAGGCGATCTCGAGGCACGAGGCGTTGAGGCCCGAGCCGATCCCCATGAGGAGCACCCGGTCGCCGTCGACCAGCGAGTCCTGCTCGCCGGCCAGCGTGAAGGGCACCGACGCCGGGCCGAGGTTGCCCCGGGTCGGGAAGGTCGTCGGCACGCGCGAGGGGTCGACGGAGAAGCGGTCGCACATGGCCTGGGTGTGGACCTTGGACACCTGGTGCATGACGTAGCGGCTCATGCCCTGCGCCCAGTCGAACTCCTCGGCGGCATCGGCCCACATCTGCAGGGAGAGGTCGAGACCGGCGTCCAGGAGGCCCTTGAGGTCGGTCCGCATCATGTCGTTGTCACCGGTGCAGAGCTCGTGGTGCTCGGTCCCCGCCCGGCTCACCGACCCCACGAGGCGGTGCCCCTCCGGGTGGTGGTCGGCGCGGCCCAGCACCATGGCGACGGCGCCCGAGCCGAGGGTCAGCGTCGCGAACTGCGACAGCACATCCCGCGACACGGTGTCCGGGCGGTTGAGCCGGTCGATCGTGCGCTCCTGCACCGGGCGGGAGTCCTCACCGTTGACGATCAGCGCGTGGTCCACCCGTCCGGAGTCGATCATGGCGGCCGCCAGCTCCATGCCGTTGACGAAGCCGAGGCAGGCGTTGGTCACGTCGAAGTTCTGGCACGACCGCGGCAGGCCCAGCGCGTGGTGCACCGCGACCGCGGTCGAGGGCTCGAGGTACCTGCGGCTGACCGAGGTGTTGATCATGACGCCGATCCCGGCCGGGTCGATCCCGCTCTCGCTGATGGCCTTGGCCCCGGCGATGGCGGCGCCGTCGACGAAGGTGACGCCGTCGGCCCACCAGCGGCGCTCCCGGATGCCGGCGAGGCGCTCGAGCAGCCCGGGTCGCAGCCCCACCCGTCGGTAGGTGTCGGCGAGCGCGTCGTCGAGTGCGTCCGAGGTGACCACCCGGGAGGCGTCGGCAGTCTGCACGGTCAGGACAGCCGTGTTGGTGAACCGGTGTGTGGCGCTACGGCTCATCTGCGACGTCCCGTTCTCCGATGGGCTGACTTCCGGATCCGCCGCGCCCGCTCCGGTCGGCCACTACCCGGCCGCCCCGACGCTATTCCACCAGGCGTCCGCACGGGCTCCTCCGCTGGGCGCCGGGCGACTGCTCGGGTCGCCGGAGCGTGGCAGGCTCCGTCGCATGGTCCGAGTGGGCTTGGTGCTGGGTGGCGGTGGCGTCGTCGGTCAGGCCTACCACGCGGGCGTGCTGGCGGTGCTCGAGCACGACTTCGGGTTCGACGCCCGCACGGTCGACGTGATCGTCGGGACGTCGGCCGGTTCGATCACGGGCACGCTGCTGAGGTTCGGGGTGTCGGCGGAGGACCTCGCGGCCTGGACGGTGAAGGCACCGTTGTCGGGCGACGACGACGTGCTGCGGTACATGGCCGAGACCGACGTCCCCGAGCTCGCGCCCTTCCGCCCGATGCACCTGCTGCGTCGCCCCCTCCGGCTACCCGGCCGGCACATGGTGCAGCGCGCGCTGGTCCGCCCCTGGCGGTTCCGCCCGCTGGCAGCCGGCATGACCCTGCTGGCACCGGGCCGGCACGACGTCGTCGAGCAGTTGGCCGCCCTCCGCGAGGTCGAGGGGCCGGACTGGCCGGCCTCCGCCCTGTGGATCTGCGCCGTGCACCGGGGCGACGGGCGCCGGGTGGTGTTCGGCAGGCCGGGTGCCCCTCCGGCGCCGATCCACCTGGCGGTCGCCGCGTCCTGCGCGGTCCCCGGGTACTTCGCCCCGGTGCAGGTCGGTCGGCACAGCTACGTCGACGGCGGCGTGCACTCCCCGACGAACGCCGCGACCCTGCGGGGGTCGGGCGTGGATCTCGTCGTCATCGTCTCGCCGATGAGCGGGCCCGTCGGATGGCGCCCGGACCTCTACGCGACGGCCCGCAGGTACTGCGAACGCCTGCTCGCCAGGGAGGTCGAGGCGCTGCACGCACGGGGGATCCGGACAGTGGTGTTCGCGCCGGGCCCGGCGGAGCAGGCGGTCATGGGGACCGACATGATGTCGCGGAAGCGTCTCAACGAGGTGATCCGGGAGTCCTTCCTGCGCGCCGGCGCCCGTGCCGCGACGCCCGCGGTGGCCCCGCTGATCCGGATGGCGGCGGACGCCGGCTCGCGCTGACCGGGGGACCTTCCCCGCCCGCCTGTGGTGTGCTGGAGGCGGTGGGCGGCTCGGGTCGGCGACGCCGGGCCGGAGCGGAGGAGGTCCACGTGCAGTTCTACCTGGACGGCTACCACCCCGGTGACCCGGAGCTGCCCTCCGGCGAGGAGCTGCGTGCCGACGACGTGCCCGGGGAGCCCCCCGCGGAGGTGGACGTCCTCGTCGTCGGCTCCGGGCCGGCCGGGCTGGTGCTGGCCGCACAGCTGGCGGCCTTCGCCGGGATCACCACCCGGGTCGTCGAGCGCAGGCCCGGCCCGCTCGAGCTCGGCCAGGCCGACGGCGTCGCCTGCCGGTCGGTGGAGATGTTCGAGGCCTTCGGCATCACCGAGCGGCTGCTCAAGGAGGCGTACTGGGTCAACGAGACCGTCTTCTGGCGACCCGACGACGGGGACCGGGCCCGCATCGCCCGGAGTGGCCGGATCCAGGACGTCGAGGACGGGCTGTCGGAGATGCCGCACGTCATCGTCAACCAGGCGCGGATCCAGCAGCACCTGCTCGACCTCATGCGGCGCTCGCCCGGGCGCGTGGCGCCGGACTACGGCCTCGAGGTCCGCGGCCTCGTCGTCCGGGACTCGGGCGACCACCCGGTCGAGGTCACCCTCGGCCGGACCGAGCCCGGCCGGGACGGCGAGGAGCTCACCGTCCGCGCCCGCTACGTCGTCGGGTGCGACGGGGCGCGCAGCGCGGTGCGCCGGGCGATCGGCCGGGAGCTGCGCGGCGACTCGGCCAACCAGGCCTGGGGGGTCATGGACGTCCTCGCCGTGACCGACTTCCCCGACATCCGGTTCAAGGCGGTCATCCAGTCCGAGGCCGGCAACATCGTGCTCATCCCGCGCGAGGGCGGCTACCTCGTCCGGTTCTACATCGAGCTCGACGACCTCGCGCCGGGCGAGCGCGTGGCCGCGCGCGGGATCACCGTGGACACGCTCATCGAGGCGGCACGGCGGATCCTGCACCCGTACACGCTCGACGTGCGGGACGTCGTCTGGTGGTCGGTGTACGAGATCGGCCAGCGGCTCACCGACGCGTTCGACGACGTCCCCGCCGACCGGGCCGGGTCGCGCCTCCCGCGGGTGTTCATCGGCGGCGACGCCTGCCACACGCACAGCCCGAAGGCCGGGCAGGGCATGAACGTCGCGATGCAGGACGGGTTCAACCTCGGCTGGAAGCTCGCCGCCGTCGTCGAGGGGCGCGCCGCGCCGGAGCTGCTGCGCACCTACTCCGCCGAGCGCCAGGCGGTGGCGCAGCGGCTGATCGACTTCGACCGCGAGTGGGCGGCCAAGCACAGCGCCCGGCCCCAGCACCCGGGTGAGGGGGCCGGCGCCCCGGACCTGCAGCGCCTCTACTCCGAGCAGGGCCGGTTCACCGCGGGGGTGGCCACCCACTACGCGCCGTCCCTGATCACCGGGCCGGCGACCTACCAGGACCTCGCCAAGGGGTTCGTCGTCGGGGAGCGGTTCCACTCCGCACCCGTCGTCCGCCTCGCCGACGCCAAGCCCCTGCACCTCGGCCACGTGGCGCGGGCGGACGGCCGCTGGCGGCTCTACGCGTTCGCGGACGCGGCCGACCCGCGCGGCGCGGACTCCCGGCTGCGCGCCCTGTGCGAGGTCCTCGCGGGGTCGGAGGCCTCCCCGGTCCGCCGGTACACGCCCCCCGGCGCCGACGTCGACGCGGTGTTCGACCTCCGCGCGGTGGTCCAGCAGGGCCACCGGGAGCTGTCGGTCACCGGCCTGCCCCCGCTGCTGCTGCCGCGGAAGGGCCGCTTCGGGCTCGTCGACTACGAGAAGGTCTTCTGCCCCGACCTCAAGGCCGGGACCGACGTCTTCGACCTGCGCGGCCTCGACCGCGCGCAGGGCTGCCTGGTCGTCGTCCGTCCCGACCAGTACGTCGCGCACGTCCTGCCGCTGGACGGCACCGACGAGCTGGCGGCGTTCTTCTCCGGGTTCCTGGTCGAGACGGGATCCCGCTGAGGAGGGCCCCGCGCCTCAGGCCTGGTGGACGGCGGTGACGCGGTAGACGCCGGGGGCCGAGTCGGTCATGTCGATGAACCGGCGCTCGTCCTCCAGCACCTCGGGCCGGGCGTTGACCATCACCGCCCGGTAGGCCTCGGGGTCGTCGAAGTAGGCCATCGCGAACCCCTCGTACTCGTGGCGGCCGACGCCGGCCTCCCGGGCGGCGAACGAGCTGGCCTTCGGGTCGGCGTGGAACTGCCGGTAGCCGCTCCCGCGGGCGTCGGCCCCCGGCTTCACCAGCCACCCGTGGTGGCCCAGCCAGTAGCTGTGGTGGGCGTCCCAGCTCATCGTCAGCGCCCGGCTGATGACCACGAGCGTCACGACGTCGGTCTCCCGCGGCGTGAACGGGTAGACCGTGCCGACCTGCGCGCAGGACTCCCCGGCGTCCACCAGGTCCCCGAGCCGGCCGGCCAGGCCCGCGAAGACGGGGACGAGCTCGGCGAGGGGAGCGTCGTCCCACCCGGCCTCGATCTCCGCGTCGAAGGGTCGCCCGCCCATGGCGCGCTGGTGCGAGCTGCCGTCGACGACGCCGTCGAGCAGGTCCATCGTGCGGACCCGGGCTCCCGGACGGGCCGCGACCCGTTCCCAGACGCGGCCCGCCTCCGTCTCCAGGGCGGCGCGCAGCCGGTCGCGGTCGCCCGAGCCGGCGCGCAGGAGCAGCGACGTCATGGTCTTCACGGGGCGGTCACGAACGGCGAGGCGTCCAGCTCCTCGGTCACGAACTCGTACTCGACCATCAGGTCCGCGAGGTCCTGGAGCCTGCCGGTGTCGTCCGGCGCGATGTAGGTCGGCAGGGCGACCTGCTCGATCAGCTCCGGCGACAGCGTGGTGTACGTGCCCAGGACGTCGCGGACCGCCTGCGGGTCGTCCATCGCGATGTCGGCGCCCCTGGCCAGTGCCCGCTGGAAGGCCGCCACGGTGTTCGGGTTCTGCTCGGCGAACTCGCGGCTGACCGCGAAACCGCCGACCGGGATGCCGGTGAGCTCGTCGTTCACCGCGTCCAGCACCTGCCGCGCGCCGGCCGCCTCGATCATGGTGGTGAACGGCTCCACGCTGAAGGAGGACTGGATCCGGCCGGCCTCGAGCGCCGCCGGCATGTCGGCGAGCGGGATCTCGACGAACTCGACGCCGCTGGGGTCCACCCCCTCGTCCTGCAGGTCGATCAGCGTCCGCAGCTGCGTGATGTTGTTCAGCGTGTTGATGGCGATGGTGGTGCCGGCCAGGTCGGCCGGCTCCTGGATCGGCGAGTCGGCGGCCACGAAGACGCCGTTGCCCGGCTCCTCCTCGCCGATGGCCGTGGTCTGGCCCACGGACAGCAGCGGCAGCCCCTGCTGGACGCCGACGAGGAAGGCGACGTTCTGGCCGAACGTCACGTCGAGGTCGCCGGCGATGAGGGCGGGGACCGCGGCCGCGCCGCCCTGGGTGGCCTCGGCGGTGACGGTGAGGCCCTCGTCCTCGAAGAAGCCCTCCTGGACGGCCAGGTACAGCGGCGCCACCTCGGGGATGGGCAGCGTGCCGACCGTCAGCTCGCCGACCTCCGGTGCGCCGTCGGCCGACGAGGGGGCGGCCGAGGACCCGGGCTCCTCCCCGCCACCGCAGCCGGCGAGGAGCGCGAGCGCCACGCCCGCGGTTAGTGCTCTGGGGGCCGACGTCCGTCTCGCCATGGGACTCCGATGTCCGGTCACGGACCTCTGCCGTCCGTGTGTGCACGCCCATTCACGGTGACGGCGGCCACAGCGGTCAACCCGGCGCTGCTCATGGCGGCCGTCGGGGGCCTCCTCCCCGCGCGGAGGTGTGACCTGCGGCCACCGACTAGGTTCGGCACCCGACGGAGTGGTCGGCGCAGGGGAGTGGCACGTGGGCAGATCGGTGCTCGTGACCGGCGGCAACCGGGGGATCGGGCTGGCCATCGCCCGCTCCTTCGCCGAGCAGGGCGACTCGGTCGCGGTCACCCACCGCGGCAGCGGCGTCCCCGACGGCCTGTTCGGCGTCCGCTGCGACGTCACGAGCGCCGAGGACGTCGACCGGGCGTTCACCGAGGTCGAGGAGCACCAGGGCCCGGTCGAGGTGCTGGTCAGCAACGCCGGGATCACCCGCGACGGGCTGCTCATGCGGATGAAGGAGGACGACTTCACCGACGTCCTCGACGCCAACCTCACCGCCGCCTACCGGGTGTCGAAGCGGGCCGCGGCCAAGATGGTGCGGGCGCGGAGGGGCCGGATCGTCTTCATCTCCTCGGTCGTGGGCCTGCTCGGTTCGGCCGGCCAGACCAACTACGCGGCGTCGAAGGCCGGGCTCGTGGGCCTGGCCCGCTCGATCGCCCGGGAGCTGGGCAGCCGCGGCATCACCGCCAACGTGGTGGCGCCGGGCTTCGTCGAGACCGACATGACGGCCGCGCTGCCGGAGAAGCGGCAGCAGGAGATCCTCGGGCAGGTGCCGCTGGGCCGGTACGCCTCGGCGGACGAGATCGCGGGCGTGGTGCGCTTCCTGGCGAGCGACGCGGCCGGCTACATCACCGGGGCGGTCGTCCCGGTCGACGGCGGACTGGGAATGGGGCACTGATGGGCGGCATCCTCGAGGGCAAGAAGGTCCTGGTCACCGGGGTCCTCACCGAGGCGTCGATCGCGTACGCGACCGCACGTCTCGCGCAGGAGCAGGGCGCCACCGTCGTCCTGTCCAACTTCGGCCGCGCCCTGTCGCTGTGCCAGCGGATCGCCAAGCGGCTGCCCGCTCCGGCGCCGGTGGTCGAGCTCGACGTCACGAACACCGAGCACCTGTCGACCCTGTCCGACCGGCTGCGCGAGCACGTCGGCGACACCCTTGACGGCGTCGTCCACTCGATCGGTTTCGCCCCGCAGGAGGCGATGGGCGAGGGCTTCCCGGAGGTCGCGTGGGAGCACGCGGCGACGGCGTTCCAGGTGTCGACCTGGTCGATGGCCTCGCTGACCCAGGCCTGCCGGCCGCTGTTCGGCGACACCGCCTCCGTCGTCGGCCTCACCTTCGACGCCACCGTGGCCTGGCCGGTCTACGGCTGGATGGGCGCGGCGAAGGCGGCGCTGGAGTCCACCTCCCGCTACCTGGCCCGCGAGCTGGGCCCCGAGGGCGTGCGGGTCAACCTCGTCGCTGCCGGCCCGCTGCGCAGCATGGCGATGAAGTCCATCCCCGGCAGCGCCCAGTTCGAGGAGGCGTGGGAGGCCCGCGCCCCGCTCGGCTGGTCGGTCACCGACACCGAGCCCGCCGGCAAGGCCGTCGTCGCCCTGCTGTCGGACTGGTTCCCCGCCACCACCGGGGAGATCGTGCACGTCGACGGGGGCTTCCACGCCGTGGGCGTCTGACCCCTCATCCGTCGTCGTCCCCGCTGAGAGAGAACGGACGTGCCCCGCTCCACCGTCGAGATCACCCCTGCCGGACAGCGACCCGACGCGGAGCCCTCCCTGGCCGTGCGCAACAACGGCGGGGCCCTGCCGTCGTCCGACCCCGCGCCCGCCGGACGCCGGGACGCCCTGCTGCTGCTGTCCTTCGGCGGCCCCGAGGGGCACGACGACGTGATGCCGTTCCTCGAGAACGTCACCCGGGGCCGCGGCATCCCACGCGAGCGGCTGGCGGAGGTCGCCGAGCACTACCACCACTTCGGCGGCGTCAGCCCGATCAACGAGCAGAACAGGGCGCTCCTGGCGGCGCTGGAGGCCGAGATCGCGGCGGTGGGGGTCGACCTGCCGGTCTACTGGGGCAACCGCAACTGGGCGCCCTACGTCGAGGACGTCTGGCGGCAGATGGCCGACGACGGTGTCGAGCACGTCTACGTGCTGGCCACGTCGGCCTACGCGTCGTTCTCCGGCTGCCGGCAGTACCACGAGGACGTCGCGCGGGCGCGGGCCGCCCTCTCCGGCGACGCCGCCGCGCCGGGCGGCCCGACCGCGGAGAAGCTGCCGCACTACTTCGACACGGCGGGCTTCGTGCAGGCCAACGCCGACGCGCTGGCCACGGCGCTGGCGTCCCTGCCCGAGGACCTCCGCGACACGGCCCGGCTGGTGGCGACCGCGCACAGCATCCCGGACTCCATGGCCGCGGTCGCGGGCCCGGCCGGCGGCGCCTACCAGGCCGAGCTGCTGGTGACCGCGCAGAAGGTCGTGGACTCCGCCGTCCCCGGCCGGCCCTTCGACCTGGTGTGGCAGAGCCGCAGCGGCCCGCCGTCGGTGCCGTGGCTCGAGCCCGACGTGAACGACCACCTGCGGACGCTGGCCGAACGGGGGGAGCGCGCCGTCGTCCTCTTCCCGGTGGGCTTCGTGAGCGACCACCTCGAGGTGATCTGGGACCTCGACAACGAGGCGGAGCAGACGGCTCGCGAGCTCGGCCTCGCCTTCGCGCGGGCCGCGACCGCGGGGACGCACCCGGCGTTCGTCCGCTCCCTGGTGGACCTGCTCCGGGAGCGCCGCGCCGGGGGCCCGCCGCGGCTGGGCACCAGCTGCCCCGCCGCCTGCTGCCATGTCCAACGCCGGCCTACCGGCCTCCACCGTGGCCAGGAGCCGTCCCCGGCCTGAGCGGAGCCCCACCCGTGTCCCGGTCGGGAGGCCTCCGGCCCCCGCGACCGGTCCACCGCGACGCGGCTCGCTCCACCGCAGGAGCCGCGCCGCCTACCGCGGGATGGCGTTGTGGGCGGCGGTGATCGCCGCGCGCACGGCCTCGCCCAGCGGGCGCAGCGTGTCGTCCCGCGCCGCGGCCTGGCCGTGGGTGACCGCGCCACCGGGGGCGTCGGTGAGCGCGAGGTCCAGCACCCGGGCCAGACGCTGCGCGCGGGCGAGCAGCGAGAGCGCCAGCGGGTCCGAGCCGGGCGGCATCCCCGGGACGTGCGCCGCCTCGGCCAGCCCGGCGAGGAGCGTGGGCACCTCCGGGTGCCAGCGGGCGAGGTCGAGCCGGGCCAGCGTCCGGGCGGCGTCGGAGATGGCCAGGTCGAGCTCGCCGGACACCGCGCGCAGGTTCCCCTCGACCGGCGGCGGCACCGGGTCGGCGCCGTCCAGGGGGAACGCGGTCCACTGCACGGCCTCGGGCCCGAGCGCCTCGGGCACCAGCGCGAGCCGCTCGCCGACGGCGGCCTGCCCCGCCTCCAGCGCCAGCTCGGTGAGTCCGGGCACGCGCGGCAGCCCGCGGACGTCGCCCGGCACCGGCAGGACCAGGCGCAGCCGGCGCTCGCCGAGGCCGCGCAGCGCGGTCAGCGCCCAGCCGAGGGGGACCGCCTCGTCGGTGCCGGGGAGGCCGGAGACCCGGTGCGCGGTGTCGCCGACCAGCGCGTCGAGCGCCTCGTCGTAGGAGCTGCGGCCGGAGAGCCAGGCGGTCGCCCAGACCGCGAACCGGCCCGCGGGGAAGTCGTGCACCCCGCGAGGTTATGCCGCGTCCCCGGCCAGGTGACGATGGTGTTGAGATCCATCACGATCCCGTCCGGTTCTGCGAGAGTGATCTCGTGGACGCCTGGTTGATCTGGCTCATCGCATCGGGCCTGTTCGCCGCGGGAGAGATGGCCAGCGGCGACCTCTTCCTGCTCATGCTCGCCGGGGGCGCGCTCGGCGGCATGACCGTCGCCCTGGTCGGCGGCCCCGTCGTGCTGCAGCTGGTCGGGTTCATCGTCGTCTCGGCGCTGCTACTGGCGCTGGTCCGCCCGTTGGCCAAGCGGCACCTGGTGGACCGCACCCCCCAGCAGCTCGACGGCGTGGCCACGCTCGTCGGCCGCACGGCGCAGGTCACCCGGGCCGTCGACGGGCACGGCGGCCGCATCCGCCTCGGCGCCGACGAGTGGACCGCCCGCAGCCAGTACGGCGGCGAGGCGTTCCCCGTGGGGGCCACCGTCCGGATCCTCCAAGTCGACGGGGCCACGGCCGTCGTCGGCGACGCCCTCGAGCTGGACTGAACCCGCACCACCCGACGAAGGGAACTCCGTGGAGCCCGCACTCATCGCCTTGATCGTCATCGCGGTCCTGGTGGTCATCGTGGTCGCCAAGAGCGTGACGATCGTCCCGCAGGCGCAGGCCAAGGTCGTCGAACGCCTCGGTCGCTACAGCCGCACGCTCTCGCCGGGCCTGTCGATCCTCGTGCCGTTCATCGACCGGGTCCGCGCCACCATCGACCTGCGTGAGCAGGTCGTCTCCTTCCCGCCGCAGCCGGTCATCACGTCCGACAACCTGCAGGTGGGCATCGACACCGTCGTCTACTTCCAGGTCACCGACCCGCGGCTGGCCGTCTACGGCATCGCGAACTACATCACCGGCATGGAGCAGCTGACCACCACGACGCTGCGCAACGTCGTCGGCGGGCTCAACCTCGAGGGCGCGCTGACCGGCCGCGACGGCATCAACAGCCAGCTCCGGGAGGTGCTCGACGGCACCACCGGCCCGTGGGGCCTGCGCGTGGCCCGCGTCGAGATCAAGGCCATCGACCCGCCGCCGTCCATCCGCGACTCCATGGAGAAGCAGATGCGCGCCGACCGCGACAAGCGGGCGATCATCCTGCAGGCCGAGGGCGCGCGGCAGTCGGCGATCACCACGGCCGAGGGCGAGAAGGCCTCGGCGATCCTGTCGGCCGAGGGGCGCAAGCAGGCGGCGATCCTCGAGGCGGAGGCCGAGCGGCAGAGCCGGATCCTGCGCGCCGAGGGTGAGCGGGCGGCGCTGTTCCTGCAGGCGCAGGGGCAGGCCAAGTCGATCGAGACGGTCTTCCAGGCCATCCACGACGGCAAGCCCGACCAGGGTCTGCTCGCCTACCAGTACCTGCAGACCCTCCCGCAGATCGCGCAGGGCGACGCCAACAAGATGTGGATCGTGCCCAGCGAGTTCAGCAAGGCGCTGGAGGGGTTGGCCCGCATGGGCGGGGCGGACGAGGGGCGCTCGTGGCTCGACGTCCCCGCCCCGTCGGGCGAGACCAACGGCGCGAGCGCCGGACGGCAGATCGACACGAGCGACTGGTTCGAGTCCCACGTGCCGGCCGCCGCCGACCAGCCCGAGGCCCGGATCGAGCTCTCCAGCATCGCCGACACCGAGCCCGCGGTGCCGACGCCGGAGATGCCGCCGACGCCGTCCCTGGCCCGGGCCGCCGAGGAGGCGGCCACCGGGGCTCCGCTCGAGGACCCCTCCGCCTCCGACGGCCAACCGCCCCGGGCCTGAGACGACGGGGGCACCGACCGGCAAGGCCGCGGCACGGGCGCGAGAGGCACCCGTGCCGCGGTGGGCCGGTCGTGGGGGCACCGGTCCCGACCGGGACCGGCGCCTCGACCCCATCGCGGGCCCGGCCCCCCTGCAGGGCCCCGCCGCGAGCCTGCGAGTGGGGGGCAGGGGGTCCTCTCTCAGTCCTTGAGCAGGCCCTCGCGCAGCTTGGCGAGGGTCTGGCTCAGCAGCCGCGAGACGTGCATCTGCGAGATGCCGATGTCGGCGGCGATCTGCGACTGGGTCATGTTGCCGAAGAACCGCAGGATGAGGATCCGCCGCTCGCGGGCCGGGATGGTGGCCAGCAGCGGCTGCAGCGACTCCCGGTACTCCACCCCCTCCAGTGCGGCGTCCTCCTCGCCGAGCGTAGCCGCCAGCGTGGGGGAGTCGTCCTCACCGGAGAGCCGTTCGTCCAGCGAGCTGCTGCGGTAGGCGTTGGCGACGGCCAGCCCCTCGAGCACCTCGGCCCGGGGGATGCCCAGGTGCTCGGCGAGCTCGCTGGGCGTCGGCGCGCGCCCGTTCTTCTGCGCCAGCTCGCCGACGGCGGCGTTGAGCGACAGGTGCAGCTCCTGCAGCCGCCGCGGCACGCGCACCGACCAGCCCTGGTCGCGGAAGTGCCGCTTGATCTCGCCGGTGATCGTCGGGACGGCGAAGCTCAGGAACTCGACCCCGCGGTTCGGGTCGAACCGGTCGATGGCCGCGATGAGGCCGAGCGTGCCGACCTGCAGCAGGTCGTCGAACGGCTCGCCGCGGTTGCTGAACCGGCGGGCGAAGTGCCGCACCAGGGGCAGGTGCTCCTCGACCAGGATCTCGCGCAGCCGCTCGCGGCGCGGGTCGTCCTTCTCGAGCGTGGCCAGCTCGGCGAACAGCGGCGCGGTGCGCTCGGCGCGGCGGCGGTTGTCCGAGGCCGGGGTCGGCTCGGGCTCCGACTCGGCTTCGGGCACCGTCTCGCGGCGGGGGTCGGGCACCACGACCGGCTGCTCGTCGGACGCGATCTCGTCGTCCGTCCCGTGCGGGGTGGTCGGGGTGTCGTCGTCGGGCAGGGTGTCCTCCTCGGCCGTCTGGGGCTTCGCGGCGGCTCCCCGGGTCACCGCGCGACCGAGACGTTCTGGCCCGTCTTCCCGAGCGACTGGTCCGGGTGCTGCCCCGGCAGGTACTTGTCCATGGAGATCACCGCGACGGCGGCGGCAGTGCCGTCACCGGCCGGCACGGTCGCCTGGGTGGCGGGGCCGGCCTCCACGTTGTCGACGAGGGTGTGCAGGACCGCCCACCCGAAGCCGTCCCGGGGGACGTCGGTGCCCTCCGCCGTCGGCACCCAGGCGTCGATGTGCAGCCCGGCCCGGGTCGTCTCGAAGACGACGGTCAGCCGACGGTCACCGCTGACGATCGACGCGAGCGTCGCGCAGGCCTCGTCCACCGCCAGGCGGAGGTCCTCGACGGCGTCCAGGTCGTAGTCCATCCGCATCGCCAGGTCACCGGCCATCGCCCGCACCGCGGGCAGCTGGGTCGGGGTGGTGGGCACCCGCAGCTCCAGTCGCTCGGCGCGCCGCCCGTCGTGCGCGAGGGCACCCCTCGAGTCCACCATCCGTCGTCCGCTCCTCATCGTCTGCTCTCGCACCGGCGCCGGAGACCCCGGCCGCCCGGCTCGGCTCCCATCCTGCCCGACCGCGCGCCGATGCCGGTGCGCCACGGGCCCGGGCGGTGCGCCCGAAGGGGCGGGTTACCCACCTCGTGGGGCGGCTCAAACCCGCGGTGGCCTGCGGTGGAGCGCGGTTGCCGGGGTCCCGGGGCTGTTGTTCCCTGGTCGCAGATGAACACCTCCCAGGACAGCGCGCCGCCGGGGTCCGGTCCCGTCGAGGACGCGGGCGGCGCAGTGCTGGTCGCGGCCATGGAGGACGCCCCCGCGGCGATCTACTGCCTCGCCGGGCCCGCCATGGAGCCGGTCTGGGCCAACGCCCGGGCCCGCGAGCTCGGCACGAGCACCGACGACCTGCCGTCGCTCGACGGGCGCGACCTCACCGACCTGGCCGCGGTGGTGGCGCGCTCCGGCCGCCCGGAGACGGTGCACGGCTCCCTCGGGTCGGACGGGCCGCCGGCGAGCGTCGTCCTGCAGCCACTGCGGGTGTCAGGGCGGCCCGGGGTCCTGCTGCTCGTCGAGGCCGACGAGGCAGGGAGCCGGCCCGACGCCGCGGCCGAGGTCGTCGAGCAGGTGCAGCACGCCCTGCTGCCGCCGGCGCTGCCGCTGCTGCCCGACCTGCGACTGTCCGGCAGCTACCACCAGGCCAGCTCGGTGTGCGCGGCCGGCGGCGACTGGTACGACGCGGTCCCGCTGGGCCGGGGCCGGGTCGCGCTGGTCATCGGGGACGCCGTCGGGCACGGGGTGCCCGCGGCCGGGGCGATGAGCCGGCTGCGCGGCGCCATGCGATCGGTCGCGCTGCGCGACCCGTCCCCGGAGGCCGTCGTGGCGGCGCTGGACGCCTTCGCCGTCGAGATGGAGGACGTCGAGGGGTCCTCGGTGTTCTACGGCGTGCTGGAGGCGTCCACCGGCCTGCTGACCTATGCCGCGGCCGGGCACCCTGCACCGCTGCTCGTCGAGGAGGAGGGCTCCGCCTCCTTCCTCCCGTTGACCCCGCGGCCGCCGCTGGGCAGCCTCCCGGGCACGCCGACCGTCGTCGCCACCGCGCAGGTCCCGCAGGGCGCGACGCTGGTGCTCTACTCCGACGGCGCGGTCTCCGCCTCCGGCCCGCCGCCGGCCCAGGGGCTGAGCCGGCTGAGCGCGGTCGCCCGCGAGGTGCTCGCCGGGCCCGGGGCCCTCGATGCGGAGCGTGCGGCCTCGCTCGCGGCGGCCATCGCCGAGAGCCTGCTGGCGCCCGGCGAGCGCCCCGACGACATCGCCGTCCTGGTCGCCCACCGGCTGGCCGAGACGCTGGAGCCGCTGGACCTCGACCTGCCCGCCGTCCCCTCGTCGCTGCCGGCGGTGCGCCGCCGGCTGACCGCGTGGCTGGCCGGGCTGGGCATGGGGGAGCAGGACCGCGTCGGTGTCATGGTCGCCGTGGGGGAGGCCTGCGCGAACGCCGCCGAGCACGCCTACCGCGGCACGACCCCGGGGCGCATGTACGTCACCGCGGGTGTCGACGTCGACGGGCTGCTGACGGTGACCGTTCGCGACGAGGGGCGCTGGCGGCCGCCGGACCGGGACCCCGGCGACCGCGGCCGCGGCCTGCTGATCATGCGCCAGCTCGTGGACGGCGTGGTCCTGCAGGGCGAGCACGGGACGACGGTGACGCTGAGCATGCGGTTGCGGCGCAGCCCCGAGGAGCTGGAGGAGCGGCACGTCGGCGCCAGTTCCGCGGAGGTCGTCGTCGACCGGGCGGCGGAACGGCCCGTGGTGCGGGTCGGGGGCGCGGTCGACATCCTCGGCGCGGAGCAGATGCGCATCCGGCTGCTGGAGGCCAGCCACGGCGGCACCGGCCAGGTCGAGCTCGACCTGTGCGAGGTGACCCTGTTCAGCAGCGCCGCGGTGCGCGTCGTCCTCGCGATGGCGCGCATCGCCGCCGACGAGGGCTGGCGGCTCGTGGTGGACGCCCCAGACGGCGGGGTGACCCGGCACATCCTCGAGATCAGCGGCCTCGCCGGCCTGGTCGAGCTGCACTGACGGGGATCCCGGCGCGCCGCCGGTTTGAGGAACGGTCCCGGTGCACATCCACCCCGCGTGAGACTCCGCCGCAGCGACGTGCACGGCCCCGGGTACCGACGCCGGGGCGCCGGCCGCGGCTTCGCCTACTACGACACCGACGGGTCGCTCATCCGGGACGAGCGGCTGGACCGGATCCGCGCCCTCGCCATCCCGCCGGCGTGGAAGGACGTCTGGATCTGCCCCTGGCCCAACGGGCACATCCAGGCCACCGGGGTGGACGCCGCCGGTCGCAAGCAGTACCGCTACCACGACGCCTGGCGGGCCCGCCGGGACGCGGAGAAGCACGAGCGGGTGCTGGAGATCGCCCACCAGCTGCCCGACGTCCGGGACGCCGTCGTCGACGCGGTCACCGGCAGCGGGCTGACCCGGGAACGGGTGCTCGCCGCCGCCGTCCGGCTGCTGGACCTCGGCGCCTTCCGCGTCGGCAGCGAGCAGTACGCCGAGGACAACGGCACCTACGGCCTGGCGACGCTGCGGCGCGACCACGTCCGGGTGCGCGGCGAGCGGGTGTTCTTCTCCTACACGGCCAAGGGCGGGATCGAGCGGGAGCTGGAGGTCACCGACGAGCCCACCGCGGACGTCGTCCGGGAGCTGCTCGAGCGTCCAGAGGACACCGGGGAGGAGCTGCTCGGCTACTGGGTCGAGGACCCGGCGGGCTCCGACCGCGTCTGGCACGACGTCAACAGCGTGGAGGTGAACACCTACCTCAAGGAGGTCAGCGAGGCGGAGATCACCGCGAAGGACTTCCGGACCTGGAGCGCCACGGTGCTGATGGCCGCGGCCCTGGCCGAGACGCCGCAGCCGGCGAACAAGACGGCGCGCAAGCGGGTCGTCAAGCAGGCCTACGAGCGGGTCTCGGAGACCCTCGGGAACACGCCGGCGGTCTGCAGGGCCAGCTACGTCGACCCGCGGGTCGTGGACCGCTTCCAGAGCGGGGAGACGATCGCGGACGCCCTCGAGGAGGCGGCCTCGGCGCCGGACGACCGGACGGCGCAGAAGGTGCTGGAGCAGGCGGTCTGCCAGATGCTCACCGCTTGATCCCGCGGAGACGACTGAGGCCCCGCCGGAGCGGGGCCTCAGTCGTGTCTGGTCCGGGGTGGTCCCGGACGGACGTCAGCGGGAGCTGCCGTCCACGATGGTGAACAGGTCGATCAGCCCGGTGACCTCCAGCGGCCGGGTGACCGCCCGCGTGGTGGCCACGAGGCGCAGGTCGACGTCGCGGGAGCGGGCCGACTTCTGGGTCTCGACCAGGACGGCCAGCCCGGCGGAGCCGAGGAACTGGACGCCGGAGAGGTCGATGACCAACGCCCTGGGCTGCTGCTCGAGCTGGGTGTCGAGCGACGACCGGAGCACCGGGGCCGTGAACGTGTCCACTTCGCCGACGACCGTCACCGTGACCGCGCCGTCCTCACCGGTGGAGGTGGAGAGCGTGATCACGTCGTCGAAGGGTGCGTCCGTGCCCTCGGTCGACACGTCGGGCTGCCCCTCGGCAGGCAGGTCGGATGTGGTCACGGGCTGAGCTCCTCTCAACGGCAGTACCCGGCGGCACGACCGCCCGGTCAATCTACCGCTGAGCGGCCCCCCGGTGTCGTGGCCCCCGAGCACGCTCGTCGTCGAACGTACCCGTACCGGGGATCGACCCGGCACGGCCGCGGCTGCCTGCTGAACCGCCGCCGCCCAAGGTATGCAACGGGCCGCGTGCGCGCCAACCGGCCCGGACGGCCGTCGCCGTCCGGGCGCGGGATCTCGCCCGTCCGGGCGGTCACTCCATGAGGTGGACCGCGCTCTCCTCGGCGCTCTCCCCGCCCACCGAGGCGTCGAGGCTGGCCTCGACGTCGTCGGCGGTGCGGTTGGTCCCCGAGTCTGAGTCCGGCGTGGTGTCGTAGTCCTGCTCCAGTTGGCCGACCGGGCGGGTCGGGTCCTCGGCCGTCCGGACACCGGGCTGGACGTCGGGGACCTCGCGCTCCAGCCGACCGGTCAGTGACTCGCCCTCGGACTGCTCGAAGGCCGTGGTGCCGAAGTCGACGCTGGCGCCCGCGTCGTCGCGCGGCACGGGGGCGAACTGGGGGTCCTCGGCCCGTTCCTGGGTGGGCGAGTCGTCCTGCGAGACGTCGGGGACGCCCTCGTCCTCGGGGAAGACGTCGCGTGCGGTCTGGCCCTCGCTCGGCTGGGTCATCAGGTCCTCCGTCCTGTGCGGGGAGCGCGGTCGGCGCGTCCCGGGGGCGGCCGGTCCGGCCGCGGTCTGTCCGTGCGCCTACCCGTCCGCCTCCCGGCCATGCGTGAGCCCGCTCGCGGGCGCGGCGAGGCGGTGGGCACGGCGAGGCGGACGGCACGTCGAGGTTGTGGGCATGGCCACCGGACGGTCGGGGTAGCGCGGCAGACATGGCGATGGCAGACGAGGTGCAGCGGATCGGTGCCCCGGTCCGGCGGTGGGCGCGCGGACAGCAGCGCGCGTACGCGGGCGGGGAGGACCGGCCGCTGGGGGGCTTCCTCGGTGCGATGAGCGTCTACAGCACCGCCGTCGCCGCCGGTGCGGCCGCCGTCCGGGCCTCGGGCCGCCCGCTGCCCACGCGCATCCCGCTGGGCGACGCGGTCCTGCTCACCATCGGCACGTTCCGGTTGGCCCGGCGGATCGCCAAGGACCCGGTCACCAGCCCGCTGCGGGCGCCGTTCGCCCAGTTCAACGGCGCCTCGGGCGAGGCCGAGCTGGCCGAGGAGGTGCGCGAGCACGGTGGCTGGAAGCACGCCGTGGGGGAGCTGCTGACCTGCCCGTTCTGCCTGGCGCAGTGGGTCGCCACCGGGTTCGTGTTCGCCTACGTGGCGGCGCCCAACGCCACCCGGCTGGCGGCGCTGACGATGACCGCCGTGGCCGGCTCCGACGTCCTCCAGTTCGCCTACGACGCCCTCCAGGAGCGGGTCACCGGGGACGACGACGAGGGCGGGCGGTAGCCACCCGTACGGAGGAGGAGCGGGCCGCTCGACCTGCCACGACGTGGGCGGCGCGCCTATCCTGGTGATCTTGGACCGCCCGGCCTTCCCCGCCCGTCGGTCGTGGGACGGGACTCGCGGGAGGAAGCGGCATGCGGTCGATCTGGCGCGGTGCGGTGTCCTTCGGCCTGGTGAGCATCGGCGTGAAGCTCTACACCGCCACCGAGGACCACGACATCCGGTTCAACCAGGTGCACGCCACCGACGGCGGCCGGATCAAGTACAAGCGGGTCTGCTCGATCGACGGCGAGGAGGTCGAGTACTCCGACATCGCCAAGGGCTACGAGCTCCCCGACGGCCAGCTGGTCGTCCTCACCGACGAGGACTTCGAGGACCTGCCGCTGCCCAGCCGCCGGGAGATCGAGGTGCTGGAGTTCGTCGCCCAGGACGAGATCGACCCGATCCACTTCGAGAAGACCTACTACCTCGAGCCCGACGCGTCGGCGACCCGCCCGTACGTGCTGCTGCGCGACGCGCTGGAGAACGCCGGGCAGGTCGCGATCACCAAGATCGCGATCCGGCAGCGCGAGTCGCTGGCCGCGCTGCGCGTGCGCGAGGGCGTCATGGTGCTGCACACGATGCGCTGGCCCGACGAGATCCGTCGTCCGGACTTCGCGTTCCTCGACGAGGACATCGCCGTCCGGCCCCAGGAACTGCAGATGGCCGAGGCGCTCATCGCCTCGATGACCGGGGACTTCGACCCCGCCGAGTTCACGGACGACTACCGAGAGGCCATGGCCGCGCTGCTGGAGGCCAAGCAGACCGGCGGCGAGGTGCAGCCGCTGCCGGAGACGGCGGATCCGGGCGCCGCGGTGGTCGACCTGATGAGCGCCCTGCGCCGCAGCGTCGAGCAGGCCCGCGGGGGAGCCGCCGAGGAGCCCCCGGCCCGGCGGGCTCCCGCGAAGAAGGCCACCGCCGCCAAGCGCGTCGCGCGCCCGGCCGGCGACGAGGAGCCGGAGGAGCGGCCGGCCCGGAAGACCCCGGCCCGCAGGAGCGCCGCTGCCGCGACCCCCGCGGCGGCGAAGAAGAGCACGGCCGCGAAGAAGGCGACGGCGGCGACGAAGGCCCCGGCCGCGAAGAAGGCGACGGCGGAGAAGCAGCCGGCCAAGCGCGCCCGCCGCAGCGCCTGACGTGCCGGCGCGCCCGCGCGAGGACCCGCTGGCCGAGTACCGCGCCAAGCGCGACCCGGCCCGCACCGCCGAGCCCGTGCCGCCGGCGGGCGCCGCCCTGCCGGCCGGCAGCGGCGACACGTTCGTCGTCCAGGAGCACCACACCCCGCGCCGGACCGGCGAGCGCGTGCACTGGGACCTCCGGCTCGAGCGGGACGGCGTCCTCAAGAGCTGGGCGGTGCCGAAGGGGCCGCCCACCACGGCCGGTCCGAGCCGGCTGGCCGTGCCGACCGAGGACCACCCGCTGGAGTACGCGACCTTCGAGGGGACGATCGCCGCCGGCGTGTACGGCGGCGGCGAGGTGCGCATCTGGGACGCCGGCCGGTACGCCACCGAGAAGTGGGCCGACGACCACGTCACCGTGGCCTTCGACGGCCGGCGGCTGCGCGGCCGGTACGTGTTGTTCCGGCTGGCCGACGGCACCTGGAACGTGCGCAAGCTCGACCCGGCCCCGCCGGAGGCGCCGGTCGAGGTCCCGTCGCCGATGCTGGCCACCCTCGGCGAGCTCCCTCCGGCCGCGCAGGACGCCCGGTGGGGCTACGAGTTCAAGTGGGACGGCGTCCGCGCCGTCTCGGTCGTGCAGGACGGCGCCCTGACCCTGTGGGCGCGCAGCGGAACCGAGATCACCGTGCGCTACCCCGAGCTGGGCCGGCTGCCCGCGGCGCTGGTCGGGCACGACGCCGTCCTCGACGGCGAGGTCGTCGCGCTCGACGAGCAGGGCCGGCCGGACTTCGGCGCGCTGCAGGGGCGGATGCACCGCACCGGGCCCGAGGTGCTCCGGCTCGCGGCGGCCGCGCCGGTCACGTACCTGGTCTTCGACCTGCTGGCGTGGGACGGCGAGCGCCTGCTGGACCTGCCCTACGCCCAGCGGCGGGAGCGGCTCGACGCCCTCGGGATCGGCGGGCAGTGCTGGGTGGGCACGCCGTGGTTCCGCGGTGGCGGGGCGGCGGTGCTGGCGGCCAGCCGGGAGAACGGCCTGGAGGGCGTGGTCGCCAAGCGGCTGGACTCGCCCTACCGCCCGGGCCTGCGCGGTCCGGACTGGCGCAAGGTCAAGAACGTCCGCACCCAGGCCGTCGTCGTCGGGGGCTGGCGGCCCGGGCAGGGCCGGCGGGCCGGTGGCGTGGGCTCGCTGCTGGTGGGCCTGCACGACGACGAGGGGCGGTTCGTGTACGCCGGCCACGTGGGCACGGGCTTCACCGCCCAGGCGCTGCGCGACCTGGCGGAGCTGGTCACCCCGCGCTCGACCAGCCCCTTCGCGGGCGACCTCCCGCGCGAGGTGAGCCGCGACGCGCGCTGGGTGGAGCCCGACCTGGTCGGCGAGGTGGCCTTCGCCGTCTGGACGGCGGACGGCCGGATGCGGCACCCGTCCTGGCGCGGGCTGCGCGACGACCTCGCGCCGGAGGACGTGGTGGAGGAGTGGTGAGCGCGCGCCGGGTACAGGAGTGCCCGTGAGTCGCCAGCTGGTGCGCGTGGACGGGCGGCAGCTGCACGTGTCCAACCTGGAGAAGGTGCTCTTCCCGGAGGTCTCCTTCACCAAGGCGCAGGTGATCGACTACTACGTCCGGATCGCGCCGGCGCTGTTGCCGCACCTGTCCGGCCGGCCGGTCACGTTCACCCGCTGGCCCGACGGCGTGGAGGGGCAGGCGTTCTTCGAGAAGAACAGCGCCCGGCACGCGCCCGACTGGGTCCGCCGCGTCACCGTCCCGAGCCCGGGCAGCTCCCGCGGCCGGGAGACCCTCGACATGGTGGTCCTCGAGACCGTCGCCGACCTCGCCTGGGCGGCCAACCTGGCCGCGATCGAGCTGCACGTGCCGCAGTGGCAGGTGGGCAGCCGGCTGCAGCCGACCCTGCCCGACCTGCTGGTCCTCGACCTCGACCCCGGTCCGGACGCCGGCATCCTCGAGTGCTGCGAGGTCGCCGAGCGGTTGCGCGAGCGGCTGGTCGACGACGGCCTGGACCCGGTGGTGAAGACGTCGGGGTCGAAGGGGATGCAGGTGTACGCGCCGATCCG
Organism: Geodermatophilus sp. SYSU D00703; assembly: GCF_054050155.1. Classification (NCBI taxonomy): domain Bacteria; kingdom Bacillati; phylum Actinomycetota; class Actinomycetes; order Geodermatophilales; family Geodermatophilaceae; genus Geodermatophilus; species Geodermatophilus sp. SYSU D00703. The sequence continues at coordinate 49,970 of NZ_JBJGYU010000022.1, forward strand.
GGTGACCGACCGCGAGCACCCCAGCCGCTACGCGAAGGAGCTGGCGCGGGAGCTCGCCGCCGAGACGCCCGACCGGGTGGTCTGGCGGATGGAGAAGGTCCTGCGGCCGGGCAAGGTGCTCATCGACTGGAGCCAGAACAACCCGGCCAAGACGACGGTGGCGCCGTACTCGCTGCGGGCGCGCCCCGACGCGACGGTGTCCACGCCGATCGGCTGGGACGAGGTGGAGGCGGTGCTCGACGGGGCCGACCCGGGGGAGCTGCGGTTCCGCACCGAGGACGTGCTCGCCCGGGTCGAGGAGTACGGCGACCTGTTCGACATCGCCGGGGCGCAGCGCGCCGTCCTGCCGCCGGCCTGAACCGCGTTCGACCGTCCCGCTCGTTCGAGGGAGAGCCGTCGGGATCCGCGCCCGGACCTGGCATCCTCGCTTCCCGTGTCCGTTGCTGAGCTGCCTTCCCTCGGTCCCCGTGACGACCGGCTGACCGACGTCGGGCGCCTCGTCGTCCGCTGCCCCGACCGGCCCGGCATCGTCGCGGTGCTGTCCCGCCTGCTCGCCGACGCCGGGGCCAACATCACCGAGTCGCAGCAGCACTCCTCCGACCCGGTCGGGGGCACCTTCACGCTGCGGCTGGAGTTCTTCCTCGCCGACCTGGCCCACCGCCGCCACCAGCTCGAGGGCGCCCTGGAGCTGCTGGGCCGCGAGTGGCAGTTCACCTGGCGGCTGACCGAGGCCTCGTACCGGCCGAGGCTCGCGGTGTTCGTCAGCACGACCGACCACGTCCTCCAGGAGCTGCTCTACCGGGTGGGCTCGGGCGACCTGCGGGCGGAGATCGCCGCCGTCGTCTCCAACCACCCCGACCTCGAGCCCGTGGCGCGGGCGCACGGCGTGCCCTTCCACCACGTGCCGGTCACGCCCGACACCAAGCCCGAGGCCGAGGCGCGCGCCCTGGAGCTCATCGGCGACGTCGACCTGGTCGTCCTCGCCCGGTACATGCAGATCGTCTCGGCGGACTTCTGCGCCCGGTTCCCGGAGCGGCTGATCAACATCCACCACAGCTTCCTGCCGGCGTTCGTGGGGGCGAACCCGTACCAGGCGGCGCACGACCGCGGCGTCAAGCTCATCGGCGCCACCGCGCACTACGTGACGCCGGAGCTGGACGCCGGGCCGATCATCGAGCAGGAGGTCGCCCGCGTCGACCACCGCGCCACGGTGGAGGACATGCGGCGGATCGGCCGGTACGTGGAGCGCCAGGTGCTCGCCCAGGCCGTCACCTGGCACGTCGAGGACCGGGTCATCGTGGACGGCGCCAGGACCATCGTCTTCGCGTGAGGACAGCCGCGGGAGCACCGCAGCGAGGGACGGGTGAGGAGCGCACCGCGGCGCGGAGTTCCGCCAGGGGCACCGTGTGAGGTCAGGCCGCTGCGTCGTCCGGTCCCGCGGCTGACCGCCCGTCGTCGGGACGTGGGGCGGGGGCTCACTCGCCCCGGCGGCGCTCCTGCTCGGCGAGGAACCGCTCGAACTCCGCGCCGATCTCCTCGCCGCTGGGCACCTCGCCGGCGTCGCTGAGCAGGTCCGAGCTCTCCCGCGCGGCGGCGAACTGGTCGTACTGCTGCTCGAGCGCCGCGACGACGGCGGTGTTCTCCGGCGAGCGGCCGATCTGCTCGTCGACCTCGGTGCGGTGGGTCTCCGCGGCCTCGCGCAGCGTCTCGGTCGGCAGGTGCAGCCCAGTGAGCCGGGACAGGTGCTCGAGCAGGGTCAGCGAGGCGGCCGGGAAGGTCGCCTGGGCCAGGTAGTGCGGCACGTGCGCGGCCACGCCGAGCGCGTCGACGCCGGCCTCGCCCAGCCGCAGCTCCAGCAGCGCCGCGACGCTGCCGGGGATGCGCAGCTCGCCCCAGTAGACGGGGTAGGCCTCGATGAGCTGCCGCCGCGTGGCGTGCGCGGTGACCGTCACCGGGCGGGTGTGCGGCACCGGCATCGGGATCGCCTGCAGCGCCACCACCGACGTCACGCCCAGCCGCTCGACCAGCCGGCCGACCGCCGCCACGAACCGCTCCCAGGCGAAGTCGGGCTCGGCGCCGTGCAGCAGGAGGAACGGCTCGCCGGCGTCGTCCTCCACCGCGTACAGCGCGATCTCGGGGGCGGTGTAGGACTCGTACCGGTCCCCGTTGAAGGTCATCCGGGGCCGGTGGGCGCGGTAGTCGACCAGGGCGTCGACGTCGAAGCGCGCGATGAGCTGGTGCGGCAGTCCGGCCAGCAGGTGCGAGCCGGCCAGGGCGCCGGCGTGCGCGGCGTCGAACTCACCGGCGAGGTCGTGGACGAGGACCAGGCCGCGGCGGTGCGCCGCCCCGGCCACCTCGGCCTCGCGGGCGAGGAACGGCTCGGCCTCGGGGAGCAGCTCGACGAGCTCCTCCGGTCGCTGCGCCACGGGTGGTGCCTCCTCGCCGGTCGGGTCCTGTCGGTGATCAGCCCGCCGCGGGCGGCGGGCATTCCCGGTTCACCCGCCCGAGCTGCCGTCCCCGAGCCCCTGCTGCGACGGCCGGCCGCTGCCGTCGGGAGCCGGCGGGGCCACCTGCTCCCGCGTGACCTCCGCGCCGGTCTCGTCGCCGCGGATCTCCGGCCGGGTGCCGTCGTCGGTCACGTCCGGGGAGCGCCCGTCGAGCTCGTCGCGGACGTACCGGTAGACGACGGCGATCAGGGCGGCCACGGGGACCCCGAGGAACGCGCCGGTGATGCCGGCCAGGCTGCCACCCGCGGTGACCGCGAGGATCACCACGGCCGCGTGCAGGTTGAACCCACGGCCCTGGATGATCGGCTGCAGCACGTTGCCCTCGATCTGCTGCACCAGCAGCACGATCCCGAACACGATGAGCGCCACGGTGAAGCCCTCGTCGACCAGGGCGATCAGCACGGCGAACGCCCCGGCGACGAAGGCACCGATGATCGGGATGAACGCGCCGAAGAAGGTCAGCACCGCCAGCGGCAGCACCAGCGGGACGTCGAGGATCCACAGCCCCAGGCCGATGAAGAAGGCGTCGACGAAGCCGACCAGCGCCTGCTGCTTGATGAACTCCGAGAGCGTGCTCCAGGTCTTGTGCGAGAGCGCAGCCACGTGCGGCGCGACCTTCGGCCCGGTCTGGGCGGCCAACCAGGGCACCCAGCGCGGGCCGTCCTTGACGAAGAAGAACGCCAGCACCAGCGCCAGCACGAGGTTGATCAGCCCGTTCCCGACCGCCGAGGCGCCGGTCAGCGCGTACCCGGCGATGTTCTGCGCGTTGTCCTGCAGCGAGTTGATGGCGTTGTCGACGGCCTGCCCGATCTGGTCCTGGCCGATGTTGAACGGCGGGCCCTGCAGCCAGGCCTGCACCTGCTGCAGCCCGACGGCGGTCTGGTCGGCCAGCTCGCCGACCTGGTCGGCGACCTGCGGCGCGATCACCGCGACGAGCCCGCCGATGACCGCGAGGAAGCCGAGCAGGGCGACGGTCGCGGCCAGCGCCGGCGGCCAGCGGTGCCGGCGCAGGAACCGCGTCGGCGGCCACAGCACCGTGGCGAACAGCAGGCCCAGCACGATCGGCAGCAGGATCACCCAGAGCCGGCCGAGCACCCACCCGAGGACGACGATCGCGCCGGTGATGAGCAGCAGCTGGGCCGAGGCGATCGCGAGGTTCCGGGTCGCCCGGCGCAGCCGGGGACCCCGCTCGGACGACGGCGCCGGGGCGGCGGTGACGGCGGCCTCGTCGGGGTGGGCGACGTGCTCGCGTCCCTCGACCTGCGCCGGCGCCTCCGCCTCCGCCTCGGCGGAGGCGGAGCGGTCGGACCCTCGGAGTCTCATGCGCGAGATCACAACACGTGGATGTCCGTTCCGGGCCGCGCGGAAACGATCACGAGTTGCCGGAACGATCACGACGCGCACCTCGTAGCGTCGGCGCCATGCCGAAGACCGCGACAACCGACCGGGTCGACCGGACGGCGCTCGAGGAGTTCCTGCGTCCCCGCCACAAGGCCGTGCTGCTCACCCGCCGCAGCGGTGGGGGCGTGCAGCTCTCACCGGTCACCTGCGGCCTGGACGGCGAGGGCCGGGTCGTCGTCTCCACCTACCCGCAGCGGGCGAAGGTGGCCAACGCCCGCCGCGACCCCGCCGTGTCGCTGTGCGTGCTCTCCGACGACTGGGACGGTCCGTGGGTGCAGGTCGACGGCCGGGCCGAGGTGCTGGACCTCCCGGAGGCCCTCGAGCCGCTGGTCGACTACTACCGCGCCATCAGCGGCGAGCACCCGGACTGGGACGAGTACCGCGCCGCGATGACCCGGCAGGGCAAGTCGCTGCTGCGCATCACCGTCGAGCGGTGGGGGCCGGTCGCGACCGGCGGCTTCCCGGCCGAGGTCGCCGCCCGGATGTGAGCCCCGGCGGTCGAGCTGCCAGGCTCGCCCGGTGCCGTTCGTCGTGACCATCGCGCGGCGGGACGGCGGGGACCGGGTCGCCGAAGCCCTCGCCCGCCTCGCCGGGACCGTGCCGGTGGTGCAGCCCTTCGAGCGCACCGCCGACGCCGAGCTGTCCGCCGTCCTGGCCGACCCCGACGCCGTCGTGGACGTGGTCCTCGGCCTGGTCCGGGAGGGCGGCTGGGACGTCGGCGTGGGTGCCGGGCCGCTGCCCGACGGCCTGCGGACCGGTGCGCCCGCCGTGCTCGGCGCCCGCCGGGCGGTGGACGCGGCCCGGCAGCGCAGCGCCCGCCTGGCCGTGCGGGGGATGGTGCCGCCCGACGCCGGCGACGCGCAGGCGGTGCTCAGCGCGCTCGCCGCCCTCGTGCAGCGGCGCAGCGCCCCGGCGTGGGAGGCGATCGAGCTGGTCGGCGCCGGGCGCTCCCAGGCCCAGGCCGCCGCGGCCCTCGGCATCTCCCGCCAGGCGGTCGGGCAGCGGCTGGCCGCCGGGTTGTGGGAGCTGGAGCGGGAGCTGCGCCCGACCGCCGCCCGGCTGCTGGTCCGGGCGGCCGGCTGAGCCGTCGTCGCGCGCGGTGATCAGCGGGGTGGTGAGAATGGGACACCCTCGCCCGTCCCGCGCCCCCTGGGAGAACCGTGTCCGAGCCGTCCGCGCCCGCCGGGCTCCGCAACGCCGAGCTGCTCACCGTCTACACCAACGACCACCTCGCCGCCGCCACCGGTGGCATCGAGCTGGTCCGCCGCATGCTCGGCCGGCACCGGGGCAGCGCGTACGAGACCCGGCTGACCGAGCTGCTGGGCGAGCTGCAGGAGGAGCGGTCCGCGCTGCGCACCACGATGCAGTCCCTCGGCCTGCCGGTGCGCCAGTACAAGCAGGTGGCGACCTGGGTGGGGGAGAAGCTCACCCGCCTCAAGCTCAACGGCCACCTGCTCTCCCGGTCGCCGCTGTCGGACCTGGTCGAGTTCGAGTTCATCGCCACCGCGGTGCTGGCCAAGCGGGCCGGGTTCGAGACCCTCCGCGCGCTGGGGGAGACCGACGACCGGATCGACGGGGAGCTGTTCCACCGGCTGATCGAGCAGGCCGACAAGCAGCACCACTGGCTGGCCGACGTCCGGCGCGAGGTCGCCGCGAGCGTGTTCGGCGGGCACGCGGGCGCCGCCGACGAGTCCGCCGACACCTGAGCGGGCGCCGGGGCGTCGGCGCAGGTAGGAACGGTGCATGTGCCACGACACCGACAGCCGCCCGCCCCCGCCGCCGAGGAGCGGCGACGTGGCCGAGCGCGGCACGCTGACGCTCACCGCTGGTGACGGCACCGAGTTCGCCGCGGCGCACGCCGCGCCCGCGGAGCCCGCCCGGGTGGGGGTCGTGCTCCTGCCCGACATCCGCGGCCTGCACCCGTACTACGTGGCCCTGGCCGAGCGGTTCGCCGAGGCCGGGCTCTCCGCGGTGGCGATCGACTACTTCGGGCGGACGGCCGAGCTGCCGCAGACGGGCACGCGGGAGCAGGACTTCGACTGGCAGACGCACATCCCGCAGACCACCCCGGAGGGGGTGGACGCCGACGTCGCCGCCGCGATCGCGTACCTGCGCGAGCGCACCCGACCCGACCTGCCGGTGGTGACCGTCGGGTTCTGCTTCGGCGGCAGCCACGCGTGGCGGCTGGCCGGCGGGGACCTGGACGTGGCCGCGTGCGTCGGCTTCTACGGCCGGCCGGCCATGGTCGGCGACGTCGCGGCCACCCGCCCGACGCTCATGGTGATCGCCGGCGCGGACCAGGCCACCCCGGTCGAGGACCAACTCGCGCTCGCCGAGCGGATGCGCGCCGGCGGGGCGGAGGTCGAGACCGCGGTCTACGACGGCGCACCGCACTCGTTCTTCGACCGCGCGTACGGCGACTGGGCCGACGCCTGCGCCGACGTCTGGCGCCGGGTGCTCACGCTGACCGACCGGGTCGCGACCACCTGAGGACAGCGGCGGGAGCTTCAGCGAGCGCCGGCTCGCCGTCTCGAGCGGCCGCCGCCACCTCCTAGGCTGGCCGGGGTGAGCGGACGGGCGACACGCTGCTCGTCCTCGCCGCGTCCTCCGACCTGCCAGCGATGGCCGCGTTGCTCGACGGTGCGCGTTCCCGACCTCGCCGGTCAGGCATGCCAGGCTGGTGCGCGGGTACCGCGGCGCCGCGTGGGGGAAGGCGGAGGACAGATGGTCGACGTCGAGACGTCCGGCGGGCCCGCGCCCGTCGCCGCGGCCTGAGCCGGCGGGACGCGGAACATGGTCGCGCAGCAAGGGCTGTCGGGCACCGGGGCGGAGGTCCCGGAGCCCGGGGGCGCCAGTGCCCTGACCCCGGCTGAGGCCGCCGAGGTGCAGGCCGCCGAGGTGCAGGCCGCCGACGTCGAGGAGGCCACGGTGGCCGCGGCGCGGGCGGCCGAGGCGAGCCACGGCGCGGCGCACCAGGTCCCCGCCGAGCTCCCCGACCCGTCGCCCGGCGGGCTGCCACGCTGGCTGGTCCTGGTGGGCGGGGCGGCCGCGGCCACCATCGCCATCGCCGGCGTCCGGGAGATCGCCTGGCTGGTCGGCCCGGTGCTGCTGGCGCTGGTCGTCGTCATCGCGCTCATGCCCGTGCAGCGGTTCCTGCAGCGGCACGGCTGGCCGCGCTGGGCCAGCGCCACGGTGCTCCTGGTGCTCGTCTGGACGATCCTGCTGGCCTTCGTCGCGCTGCTGGTCGTCTCGATAGCCCAGTTCGCCGCGCTGCTGCCCGACTACGCCGACTCCGCCGAGGCGCTGCTGGCCTCGGTGGTGGCCGATCTCAACGACCGGGGGATCGTCTCCGGCCAGCTCTCCGACCTCATCTCCCAGTTCGACTACAGCCAGCTGGTCGGGGTCGCCACCGGCGTGCTCACCCGGGCCACCGACGCCGCCTCCACGCTGGTCCTGCTGCTGGCGGCGCTGGTGTTCCTGGCGATCGAGTCCGGCGGGTTCGGCCGGCGGCTGGCCCAGGTCGCTGCCGAGCGCCCGCACCTGCCGATCGCGCTCGGGCTGTTCGCCCGCGGCACCCGCAGCTACCTGTGGGTCAGCACGGTGTTCGGGGGGATCGTCGCGATCGGCGACGCGATCGCGCTGGCGATCATCGGCATCCCGTTGCCGGTGGTCTGGGGTCTGCTGTCGTTCATCACCAACTACGTGCCCAACATCGGCTTCGTCCTCGGGCTGGTGCCGCCGGCCATCCTCGGCCTGCTGGCCGGCGGCTGGACGGAGTTCTGGGTGGTCGTCGCGGTCTACGCACTGCTCAACTTCGTCGTCCAGACGCTCATCCAGCCGCGGTTCGTCGGTGACTCCGTCGGGCTGTCGATGACGGTCACCTTCGTCGCCCTGCTGTTCTGGGGCTGGGTGCTCGGCGCGCTGGGGGCGCTGCTGGCGATCCCGCTGACTCTGCTGGTCAAGGCGATGCTCGTGGACGTCGACCCGCGCGGGCACTGGCTGGACGCGCTGCTGCGCGAGGAGCCGCGGGCGCCCCGGACCAGCCGCGCCCGGCAGCGGGCCAACGCGCGGCGGGCGGCGATCGCGTCGGTGCGGGCCCTGCACCCGCACCTGCCGGGCCGGCGCCACGCCGGCCCGGACGCGGTTCCGCCGGCGCCGGAGACCGAGGGCGCAGACGGGTCGCAGGGCCGCGTCGAGGGCTGAACGCGCAGGTCAACCCGGAATGTCACACCCCTGGAGGACGTTGTCACCGTGTCGGGCACCGCGCCCGGCGGAACGTCTTCGGAGGAACAGATGAAGGGCGACCGCGTAGAGGTCGTGATCGACGCCGGCGGCACGACCCGCACCTACGACATCGAGGCCACCCGCGCCGGGCGGCGGGTGGACGTGACCCACGGCCGGGGGCTGGTGGAGGTCACCGAGACCACGCGCGGCGGCACGCCCATCCGCACCGCGCGGTTCATGGCCGGGCGGGTGCTGGCGCTGGTGGAGCACCCGGCGCCGCGCCGGGCAGTGGACGACGACGCCGAGGTGACGCCGCTGAGGCAGACCGCGTGAGAGGCCCCGGCCTCCTCACCGCTCGCAGGCTCGCGGCGAGCCTCGGGACAGGGCCATCAGGGCCCGGGAACACGCGGGCGAGGCCGGGCCGAGGAGCACCGCCTGAGTGAGGCCCCCGGCCAGGAGCTGGTGGTCATGGCCGGGCTGCAGGGCAGCGGCAAGTCCACCTGGGTCGGGGAGCACCTCGCCGCCACCCACACGGTGGTGAGCAAGGACCACTGGCCCAACGCCCGCCGCCGCGAGGCCCGGCAGCAGCGGGTGGTCGCCGAGCTGCTCGCCGCCGGGCGCAGCGTCGTCGTCGACAACACCAGCCCGACCGTCGAGGACCGCGCGCCGCTCGTCCTCGCGGCCCGGGCGGCCGGCGTCCCGGTCCGCGCGGTGTGGCTGGACACCCCGGTGCCCACCTGCGTGCTCCGCAACGACGCCCGCGAGGGCCGCGCCCGGGTGCCCCTCGCCGGCCTGTACGGCACGGCCGCGCGGTTCGTCCCGCCGACGATCGCGGAGGGGTTCGACCGGGTCGACGTCGTCCGACCCGGCTGACCGGCCGACGGGGGTGCGGCACGCCGGTGCCGGGACCGGGTCCCCGGTGCGGTAGGACTTGTCCCGCCCGTCCCCTCGACCCGTCGGAGGTCCGCCGTGCTGGCCAGCATCGGTTACGCCGTCGCCTACACCGCGGTCGGCATCGCGCTGCTGACCCTCGGTTTCGTCGTCCTCGACCTGCTCACCCCCGGCCGGCTGGGCCGGCACATCCACGAGGAGCGGTCGGTCAACGCCGGCCTGGTGCTGGCCACGGGCTACCTGGGCCAGGGCGCGGTCGTCTTCGCCGCCATCTGGACCAACGCCACCAGCGGCTTCGGCGAGGCGCTGCTGTGGACCGTGGTCTTCGGCGTGCTGGGCGTCCTGCTGCAGGCCGTCGCGTTCCTCGTGCTCGACCTGATCACCCCCGGCAAGCTCGGCGCGCACGTCACCGAGGTGCCGTTCCACCCGGCCAGCATCGTGCTGGGCGCCGTCCAGCTCGCGGTCGCCGCGACCGTCGTCGCGAGCATCTGGCCCTGATCCCCGGGGCCGCCGCGACCCGCCGGGGGCTACCGGTCGGTAGGTCCCGCGACCGGCCGCCGTACCGTGTCCCCGGGCAGCCGGACGGCGCCAGACATCGAAGGGGATCGGGATGAGCGAGACGAGCAGCACGGGGGCCCGCGTGGCCATCGTGACCGGGGCGGCCCGCGGTATCGGCGCGGCGACCGCTCTGCGGCTGGCGCAGGACGGGTTCGCGGTGGGCGTGCTCGACCTGGAGGAGTCCGCCGGCAAGGACACCGTGCAGGCGATCGAGGCCGCCGGTGGCCGGGCGCTGGCGGTGGGCGCCGACGTCAGCGACGCCGAGCAGGTCGAGGCCGCGGTCGCGCGGGTCGCCGCGGAGCTGGGTGCGCCGACCGTGCTGGTGAACAACGCCGGCGTCACCCGCGACAACCTGCTGTTCAAGATGACCGAGGTCGACTGGGACGTCGTCATGAACGTGCACCTGCGGGGCGCCTTCCTCATGTCGCGCGCGGTGCAGAAGCACATGATCGAGGCCAAGTGGGGCCGGATCGTCAACCTGTCCAGCGTCTCGGCGCTGGGCAACCGCGGCCAGGCCAACTACTCGACGGCCAAGGCCGGCCTGCAGGGCTTCACCAAGACCCTGGCCATCGAGCTGGGCAAGTTCGGCGTCACCGCCAACGCGATCGCGCCCGGGTTCATCCAGACCGAGATGACCAAGGCGACCGCCGAGCGGATCGGCGTCCCGTTCGAGGACTTCATCGCCGCCGCGGCCAAGGAGATCCCGGTGCAGCGGGTGGGCCAGCCGGAGGACATCGCGCACCTCGTGTCCTTCCTGGTCAGCGAGGGCGCCGGCTTCGTCTCCGGGCAGGTCGTCTACGCCGCGGGCGGTCCCCGGGCCTGAAGGAGGACCCCGTCCTCCTCACCGCTCGCACGCTCGCGGCGGGACCCTGCAGGGGGCCGCTCCAGCACGTCGCCAGGGTCCGGCCGGGGTTCCCGGCCGGACCCCGCTGCGTGTCCGGACCGCCCCGGCGGGTAGGGGACGCCGGTGCTGCCGCTGCGCCTGGTCCTGCTCGGTGACTCGCTCGCGTACGGCTCCGGAGCCGGCCGGGTCGACGACACACTCGGTCCGCGGCTGGCGCGGGTCCTCGGGGACGCCGGGTACGACGTCGACCTGCAGGTCCTGGCGATCCCCGGCGCCGTCTCGCAGGACCTGACCGCGCAGGTCCGCCGCGCCGTCCCGCTCGCGCCCGACCTCGCCCTCGTGGTGGTCGGCGCCAACGACCTCGCCCGGTTCGTCCCCGCCGCGCAGGCGGCCGCCGCACTGGGTGGGGCGGTGGGCGAACTGCGGACGCTCGGCAGCGACGTGCTCGTCGTCCCGGCGCCCGACATGTCGACGGTGCCGTTCGTGCCCCCGGCGTACCGCGCGCTGGTGCGGAGCGCCTCGGAACAGCTGCAGCGCCAGCAGGCCGCCGCGGCCCGGGGTGCCGGCGCGATGGTCGCCGAGGTGTCCGCAGCCGTGGCCGCCGCGTTCACCGCCGACGTGTCGCTGTTCTCCGCCGACCGGTTCCACCCGTCCTCGGCGGGCTACGCGCACATCGCCGACGCGCTCACCCCGCACGTGCTCGCCGCGGCGGCCGCCCGCCGGGAGTCCGCCGCCTGACCTGCCGCCTCGCGATCATGGCGCCGTGACCGGAACTCCGGCTCCGGAGCGGTCACGGCGCCATGATCGTCAGGACCGGCGCTCGTCGTCAGCAGGTGTGGTGCACCGGCGCCAGGCCGTACACCGGCGTCGGGATGCCGGCCTGCCGGGCCTTGAGCTGCAGCGCCAGGTACAGCGAGTAGTGCCGCGACTGGTGCAGGTTGCCGCCGTGGAACCACAGCGCCTCCTGCTGGGTCGGCTTCCACATGTTGCGCTGCTCGCCCTCCCACGGCCCCGGGTCCTTGGTGGTGTCCGAGCCCAGGCCCCACACCTTGCCGACCGTGTCCGCGACCTCCTGCGAGATGAGGTCGGCGGCCCAGCCGTTCATCGACCCGTAGCCGGTGGCGTAGACGACGAGGTCGGCCGGCAGCTCCGTGCCGTCATCCAGGACGACGGCGTCCTCGGTGAGGTGGTCGACCTGGCCCTGCGCCAGCTCCACCTCCCCGTCGGCCACGAGGTCGGCGGCGCCCACGTCGATGTAGTAGCCGGAGCCGCGGCGCAGGTACTTCATGAACAGGCCCGAGCCGTCGTCGCCCCAGTCGTGCCGGAAGCCGGCCTTCTGCAGCCGCTCGTAGAAGTCGGCGTCACGCTCGGCCATCTGCTCGTACAGCGGGATCTGGAACTCGTGCATGATCCGGTAGGGGATCGAGGCGAAGACCAGGTCCGCCTTCTCCGTCGTGATGCCGTTGGCCACCGCCTCCTCGCTGTAGAGGGCGCCGAGGCCGATGTCCATGAGGGTGGCGCTCTTGACGATGTGCGTCGAGCTGCGCTGGACCATGGTGACGTCGGCGTCGTGCTCCCAGAGCGCGCCACAGATGTCGAAGGCCGAGTTGTTGCTGCCGATGACGACGCAGCGCTTGCCGGCGTAGGCGTCCGGCCCGGGGTGGGCCGAGGAGTGGTGCTGGTCGCCGGGGAAGACGTCCTTCCCGGGCAGGTCGGGGATGTTGGGCTTGCCGGACATGCCGGTGGCGAGCACCAGGTGCTGAGGCCGCAGGGTCAGTGCGTCCCCCTCGCGCTCGAGCTCGACCGTCCACTCACCCCTCTCGGGCGAGTACGAGGCCCTGGTCGCCACCGTGCTCGACCAGTAGGGGACCTCCATGGCCTCGACGTAGGACTCGAGCCAGTCGCCGATCTTGTCCTTGGGCGAGAACACCGGCCAGGTGTCGGGGAACTTCAGGTAGGGCAGGTGGTCGTACCAGACCGGGTCGTGCAGGCAGAGGGACTTGTAGCGGCCGCGCCACTGGTCGCCGGGCCGCGGGTGCTTGTCGACGACGAGCGCGGGCACGCCGAGCTGCCGGAGCCGCGCGCCCAGCGCGATGCCCCCCTGGCCGCCGCCGACGACGAGCACGTACGGCTGCACGGAGGTGCCCAGCTCGGCCTGCTCCTTCTCCCGCCGTTCCAGCCAGGTCAGCCGCTGCTTGTTGACGCCGTGCTCGGCGCCCATCGGCCGACGTGCGCCGCGGGGCTCCTCGTGGCCCACCAGCTCGAACAGCGTGGTGAGGAAGGTCCACGCCTTCGTCGTCCCCTCCTCCTCGACGAGCCGGGCCACCCCGCGGCCGCGGCCGACGGCGGTCTCGAAGGTGAACCAGACGGTGAGGACGCCGTCCGCCTCGTCCGGGGGCTCCTCGACGGCGAACGACCGCGGGTCGGTGCGGTCCAGGGTCTCGGTGAGCAGGTCGCGGACGCCGGCGGGCCCCTCGACCGTGGTGATGTTCCAGGTGAAGGAGACCAGGTCCCGCCAGAAGCTCGTGGCGGCGAACGCCCCGGCGGCGCGGTCGACGTCGCGGGCGGTGAGGGCGTCGGCGAAGCTCGCCAGCCAGGCGTCGGCGCGCTCGGCGGGGGAGCCGGTGGCCCCGGGTCTTTCGATCGTCTGCGTCACGGAGGAGCCTCCTGCGTCGTCACGGGAACGTGACGCCCAGCACACCTGCAGGGGCGCTGCAGCGGGAGCGTTGCAGGGGGTTGCACCAACTAGGGTCGTGGCGCAGGTCACAGTCGAGGAGCTGCCCCATGTCCAGCGCCGTCCAGAGCGCCCTCCCGCCGGGCGCCGACCCGCGTGCGCACACCCGGCTGCTCGAGCGCGTCCGCGCCGCCGCGCTCGGCGGCGGCACGCCCCCGGCCGCGCCGCGCCCGGTGATCGGGGCCTCGTGGCGGCGGGTGCGGTGCGCCGGCCTGGACCCCTCCGAGGCGCCCGACGTCCCCCCGCTGGACGGCGCGGAGCTGGAGCGCCGGCGCGCGGAGAGTGGCCTGGCGCCCCTGCTGCCCCTGCTCCGGGAGCGGCTGCTGCCGGTGGCCCGGGACGCCGGCCAGGTGCTCGTGGTGGTGGACGCCGAGTGCCGGGTGCTGTGGCGGGAGGGCGGCCCGCAGGTGCGCCGCCGGGCCGATCGCCTGGGGTTCGTCGAGGGCTCGGCCTGGGACGAGGACACCGTGGGCACCAACGCGATCGGCACCAGCCTGGTCGTCGACAGCCCGCTGCAGGTGCACGCCGGCGAGCACTACGCGGAGGGGCACCAGCCGTGGACCTGCGCCGCCGCTCCGCTGCACGCCCCGGTCACCGGCCGCCTGCTCGGCGCGGTCGACCTCTCCGGGCCCGCCGCGACGGTGCACCCGAGCACGATCGCGCTGGTCGACGCGGTCGCCCGGCTGGCCGAGCTCGAGCTGCACGCCGCGCACACCCGCCAGGTGGAGCGGCTGCGCGCCCTGGGCGCCCCGCTGCTGGCCCGGCTGCCCGGCCCCGCCCTCGTGGTCGGGCCGGACGGGTGCACCGCCGCCGCCTCCGGGCTGGCCGCGCCCGACCGCGTCCCCCTGCCCGACGGGGTGCGGGCCGGCCGGCTGGAGCTGCCGGTGCTGGGCCGGTGCACCGCCGAGCCGCTGCCCGGGGGCTGGCTGCTGCGGCCGGCCGACGGGGCCGACGGGGTCGACGACGCCCGGCCGGCCGGCGTCGTCCTGGACCTCGCAGAGGCCCGCCCGGAGGTGCGGGTGAGCGGCCCGAGCGGCACCTGGTCGGCCGCGTTGAGCCTCCGGCACGCCGAGATCCTGCTCGCCCTCGCCGAGCACCGCGCCGGCCGCTCGGCCGCGGAGCTCGCCGGCGACCTCTTCGGCGACCCCGCCCGCACGGTGACCGTGCGCGCCGAGGTGTCCCGGCTGCGGCGCACGCTCGGGTCGGTGGTCTCGGCGCAGCCCTACCGCATCGCCGACGACGTGCACCTCGAGGTGCGGACGCCGGTCCCCGCGGCCCGGCTGCTGCCGGCGTCCACCGCCCCGCTGGTGGAGCGGCTGCGCCGGAGCTGAGGCGTGCCGGTCACGCGGGAGCGCGCAGGGCGCGGGCGTCGGCGAGCCGGGTCAGCACGGGACCGCCGACCGCGAGCACGAGCACGTAGCCGGTCGCCACCGGCCCGAGCTCGGCCACCCCTGCCGCGACCGCCAGGCCGGCGATGACGATCGAGAACTCGCCGTGCGCGACCAGTGCCGTCCCCGCGCGCAGCCGGCCGGGGACACCGACCGCGTCCCGGCGCGCGGCGAACCAGCCGGTGGCGACCTTGGTGCCGGTCGTGACCAGCGCCAGCAGGAGCACCGCGGGCAGCACCGGCAGCAGCGCGCCCGGGTCGGTGGACAGCCCGAAGGCGACGAAGAACGTGGCGGCGAACAGGTCCCGCAGCGGGCCCAGGATCGCCCGTGCCCGCTCGGCGAAGGAGGCCGGCAGGGCCAGGCCGACGAGGAACGCCCCGACCGCGGCCGAGGCCCCGAGCGCCTGCGCGAGCCCGGCCACCAGCAGGGTCAGCCCGACCAGCCGCAGCAGCACCTGCTCGTCGTCCGGCGAGGCGAGCAGCCGGCCGAGCCGCTGGCCGTGGCGCTGGGCGGCCAGCAGCACGAGCAGCACCGCGCCCACCGCGAGCCCGGTGCCGGCGAGGGCCGACGCCGGGCCGCCGCCGGCGAGGGCGACCACCAGCAGCGGGAGGAACAGCGCCATCGCGAGGTCCTCGAGCACCAGCACCGACAGCACCGCCGGCGTCTCCCGGTTGGCCAGGCGGCCGAGGTCGCCCAGCAGGCGGGCGACGATGCCGGAGGAGGTGACCCAGGTGACCCCGCCCAGGGCCAGCGCCCCCTGCCACGGCAGCCCGAGCAGCAGCCCGGCGACGAAGCCCGGCGGGGCGTTGAGCAGCAGGTCGACCAGGCCCGAGGGGCCGTGCCGGCGCAGCGAGGAGAACAGCTCGTCGGCGGAGAACTCCAGTCCCAGTGCGAGCAGCAGCAGGACGACGCCGATCTCGGCGGCCGCCTCGATGAACGGCTGGGCCGTGCTCAGCGGGACGACGCCGCCGTCCCCGAGGGCGAGGGCGGCCACCAGGACGAAGGGGATCGGCGAGAGCCCGAACCGCCGCGCCAGCAGGCCGATCAGCGACAGGCCGAGGAAGAGCAGGCCGAGCTCGACCAGCAGGGCGGCGACGTGCTCCACCGGCCGCGCCCTACACCTGCTCGGCCAGGCGGCGCTCCAGCTGCTCGAGCCCGGACTCCGACCCGATGGCCACCAGGACGTCACCGGCGTGCAGCACGTCCTCGGGGCCGGGGGAGGGGACGACGTCGCGGTCGCGCACGATCGCCACGATCGAGCAGCCGGTCAGCGTGCGGGCGCGGGTGTCGCCGAGCGGCCGCCCGGCGAACCGCGAGTGCGCAGGGATCGGGAACCGGCCGGACTCCAGGCCGGGCACCTCGCGGGAGAGGTCGGCGAACCGCTGGGTGAGCCGCGGCGCGCCCAGCACCTCGGCCACCGCGTCGACCTCCTCGGCGTCGAGCCGGACGACGCCGAGCGCCCGGTCGGGGTCGCGCCGGTCGTAGACCGCGGCCTCGGCGCCGCCGTCCCGCTGGACGACGATGGCCAGCACCTGGCCCGCCCGGGTGCGCATCTCGTAGCGGACGCCCACGCCCGGCAGCAGCGTCTCCTCCAGCTCCACGGCCGCATCGTGGCAGACCGCGGCGCCGTTCACCGGACGTCGGAGGGCAGCCGGGCGGCCAGCAGCTCGGCGAGGTGCAGGGCGCGGCGACCGGCCAGCTGGTCGAGCTGGGTGCGGCAGGAGAACCCGTCGGCCAGCACGACGGCGTCCGGCCCCGCCGCCCGGACGGCGGGCAGGAGCTGCTGCTCGGCGATGGCGGCCGACACGTCGTGGTGGCCCCGCTCGACGCCCCAGTTGCCGGCCAGCCCGCAGCAGCCGCCGACGCGGTGCACGGTGGCGCCCGCGTCCCGCAGCAGCCGCTCGTCGGTCGCCCAGCCGAGCACGGCGTGGTGGTGGCAGTGCGGCTGGGCGACGACCTCGACCCCGGCCAGGGACGGCGGCGTCCAGCCCGGTGTCGCGCGCAGCAGCTCGGCCAGGGTGCGGGTGCCCGCCGCGACCCGCTCCGCGACCGAGCCGCCCACCAGCTCGAGCGCCTCGCTCCGCAGGACGGCGGTGCAGGAGGGCTCGACCCCCACGATCGGCGTCCCCGCGTCGGCCAGCGGCGCCAGCAGCTCGACGGTGCGGCCCAGCGTGCGGCGGGCGGCGTCGAGCTGGCCGGTGGTGATCCAGGTCAGCCCGCAGCAGGCCTCGGCGGGCGGCACCTGCACCCGGTAGCCGGCCGCCTCCAGCACCCGCGCCGTCGCGACGGCGACCTCGGGGGCGAAGTGGTCGGTGAACGAGTCCACCCACAGCGCGACCGCCGGCCCCTCCCCGGACGCCGGGCGGGCGGCCCAGTCCTGCCGGAACGTGCGGGGCGCGAAGGCCGGCAGGCTGCGCCGCTGGTCGACCCCGGCGCTCCACTTCGCCAGCCGGCCGCCGACCCGGGAGGTCATCACCGCGTTCACCAGCCGCGGCGCGCGGGCGGCGAGGTCGGCCCACCGCGGCAGCCGGCCGAGCGTGTAGTGCGAGCGCGGCCGGAGCCGCCGCCGGTACGACTGGTGCAGCACCTCGGCCTTGTACGAGGCCATGTCGACGCCGGTGGGGCAGTCCCGCGAGCAGCCCTTGCAGGACAGGCACAGGTCCAGCGCGGCGTGCACCTCCGGGGAGCGCCAGTCGCGCACCGGCCCGCCGGGGGCGAGCATCTCCTGCAGCACGCGGGCCCGGCCGCGGGTGGTGTCCTTCTCCTCGCGGGTGGCCGGCCAGGACGGACACATGACCCCGCCGGTGGCCTGCAGGTCGGCCCGGCACTTCCCGACGCCGGTGCACCGGTGGACGGCGGCGGAGAAGTCCCCGCCGTCGTGCCGGTAGGCCAGGGCCAGGCGCTCGGTCCGGGTGGGCGCGGCGGCCACGCGGATGTCGTCCTCGACCCGCGCCGGCCGCACGAGGACGCCGGGGTTGAGGACGTCACCGGGGTCGAACAGGCCCTTGACCCGCTCGAAGAGCCCGAGGACCTCGGGAGAGTACATGGTCGCCAGCAGTTCGCTGCGGGCCCGGCCGTCCCCGTGCTCGCCGGACACCGACCCGCCGAACCGGGCCACCAGCGCGGCGGCGTCCTGCACGAAGGCCCGGTAGGCCGCCCGCCCCCTGTCCTCGCCGCGCCCGAGCGGGAAGTCGATCCGGACGTGCACGCAGCCGTCGCCGAAGTGGCCGTAGGGGACGCCCTTCAGGCCGTGCTCGCCCAGCAGCGCCTCGAAGCCGCGCAGGTAGGCGCCGAGCTGCTCGACCGGCACCGCGGCGTCCTCCCAGCCCGCGTGCGCGGGCCGTCCGTCCGACGTGCGGGCGGCGAGGCCGGCGCCGTCCTCGCGGATGCGCCAGATCGCGGCGGCCTCGGCCGGGTCGGTGACCACCAGCGTGTCCAGCGCCCCCGCGTCGTGGAGCACCCCCTCGGCCTTGGCCTCGATCTCGGCGACCGAGTTGCCGGTGAGCTCGACGATCAGCCAGCCGTCGCCGCGCGGCAGGTCCGGCACCACGGCGGCGGGGACGTCCCGCAGCCGCTGCACGATCCGCTGGTCGAGCCCCTCGCAGGCGGTCGGCTCGTGCCGCAGCAGCGCCGGGGTGGCGTCGGCGGCCTCGGCCATCGACGGGTAGCCGAGCACCACCAGCCCGCGGTACGGGGCGTCGGCCACCAGCCGCACGGTCGCGCCGAGCACCAGCGCGAGCGTGCCCTCGCTGCCGACCAGCGCCCGGGCGACGTCGAAGCCGCGCTCGGGCAGCAGGTGCTCCAGGGAGTAGCCCGACACCTGGCGGCCGAAGCGGCCCAGCTCGGTGCGGATCAACCCGAGGCCGTCCCCGACCAGCCGCCGCAGCTCCCCGAGCACCCCGCCGTCCGGGGCGCCGTCCGGCCCGAGGCAGAGCCGCTCGCCAGCGCCGGTGACGACGTCGAGGCCGACGACGTTGTCCGACGTCCGGCCGTAGCCCAGGGCCCGGGACCCGCAGGCGTTGTTGCCGATCATCCCGCCGATCGTGCAGCGGTTGTGCGTGCTCGGGTCGGGGCCGAAGCGCAGCCCGTGCGGCCGGGCCGCCGCCTGCAGCGCCGCCTGCACCACGCCGGGGTCGACGGTCGCCGTCCGTGCCTCGGGGTCGATCGCGCGCACCCGGGCGAGGTACCGGCTGGTGTCGACGACGACGCCGGGGCCGACCGCGTTGCCGGCGATCGACGTGCCCGCGCCGCGGGCGGTCAGCGGGACGCCCAGCTCCCGGCAGACGGAGAGCGTGGCCTCGATCTCGTCGGGGTGGCGGGGGCGGACCACCGCGCGCGGCAGCACCCGGTACAGCGAGCCGTCGGAGGAGTAGAGCGCCCGCGCGAGCCCGGAGTCGTCGACGTCGCCGATCCCGGCCCGGCGCAGCGCGGGGAGCAGGTCGGTGTCGGCGGGAGCGGCTGTCCGGGTCACGCCGCCAGTCTCGGCCCGGGGCCCGGGCCTCGGCGAGGGGGGTCACTCCCCGAAGCGGGGCGGGTCCTCCGCGAGGTGGGTGCGGGCCCACAGCGCCGCCGACGTCCGGTCCCGGACCCCGATGCGCTGGAACACGTTGGTCAGGTGCGCCTTCACGGTGCCCTCCCGGATGCCGAGGGCGCGGGCGATCTGCTTGTTGGCCAGCCCCCGGCCGACCAGGGCGAGCACCTCCTGCTCCCGCTCGGTCAGCTCGGCGACCCGGGCGGGGCTGCGCCGGGCGTGCAGCAGCGTCCGCGCCACCCGCGGGTCGAGCGGGGAGTGGCCCCTCGCGGTCGAACGGATCGCGGCCAGCAGGTCGGCCGGCTCGGTGTCCTTGAGCACGTAGCCGCCGGCGCCGGCGTCGAGCGCCTCCACCACCCGCTGCTGGTCGGAGAACGAGGTGAGCACGAGCACCTCGACGTCGGGGTTCTCCTCGAGGATGCGGCGGGTCGCCGTCACGCCGTCCATGACCGGCATCGACAGGTCCATGAGGACGACGTCCGGGGACAGCCGGGCGACCGCGGCCACGGCCTCGGCGCCGTCCCCGGCCGTGCCGACCACGCGCATGTCCTCGGCGGCGGCGATGAGACCGGCCAGCCCCGAGCGCATGAGGGCGTGGTCGTCGACCACGAGGACCTCGATCACCGGGAGGGCACCTCCAATCGGAGACTGGTGCCGGCGCCGGGGGCGGAGCGCAGGCGCAGCGTCGCGTCCTCGGCGGCGGCCAGGTCGGCGAGCAGGCGCAGGCCCAGGTGGCCGCCGCGCTGCCGGTCGAGAGCCGGCGCGACGTCGAACCCGACCCCGTCGTCGGTGATCTCCAGGACGAGGGTGTCGGTGTCCTGCGCGACCGTGACGTCGACGCTGCGGGCGCCGGAGTGCTTCACCACGTTGCGCAGCGCCTCGGAGACGGTGCGCAGGACCAGGGCGGCGACGTCCGGCGGTGGGCAGAGCCCGTCGGGGAGCGACAGCCGCACGTCGATGCCGCGGGGCCGCAGCCGGTCGGTGCAGTCGGCCAGGGCCAACGGCAGCCCGGACTGCTCGAGGTTCGGCGGGTAGATCTCGACCAGCAGCGACCGCAGGGACGCCACGGAGTCCCGCAGCGCCCCGGCGGCCTGCCCGAGCCGGTCGGGGACGTCGGAGGACGGCGCGGTGGACGGCGCGGTGGACGGCGGGTGCCGGAGGTCGTCGGCGGTGCGGGCCACGAGCAGCGCGGCCGCGGAGACGTCCTGGACCAGCCCGTCGTGCAGGCTGCCGGCGATCCGGCGGCGCTCCTCGGTGGAGGCGTCCAGCGCCCGGGCCTGCAGCAGCTCCCGCTCCCGCTGGGTCGCGCGCAGCTGGGTGACCATCCGGCGGGCCAGCGGCAGCTGGACGGCGACCATGGTGAGCAGCGCCGCCACGGAGATGGGCGCGAACTCCCACCAGATCTCCTGCTGCCGGGAGGTGGCCTGGGTGTAGTCCGAGTAGGTCTCCAGCAGCAGCGGCCGCCCGCCCGGCCCCGTGATCTGCCGGTACACCTCCAGCAGGCGACCGTTCTCGTCCTCCTCGAACTGGTTCTCCGGCCGGCTCAGGTCGCTGACCTCGGCCCGGGTCACGCCGTCGCGCAGGGCCTGGCGGTCGTCCGCGCCGAGCCGGAAGGTACGGCCGATCAGCAGGGGCTCGTCCGAGTAGACGATCTGCCCGTCGGCCGTCCAGACCTTGATCCGGATGATGCCGACTCCCGGCAGGCGGTCACGCATGCGGGCGTCGAAGGCGGCGATCGCGGCCGGGTCCCCGGCGAGCAGGCGTTCGTCCAGGTTGGGCTGGACGAGGACCTCGGCCAGCAGGTCGGTCATGCGACGGGCGTCGGCGAGGGCCTCGTGCTCGGCGGCCCGGGCGCTGGCCCAGACACCGAGGCCGAGCAGCAGCAGGATCGCCGCGACGTTGGCGGCGAGGAAGCGGGCCACGACGCGGCCCACCGAGGCGGCGCGCGGGCGGTGCCGGACCGCCGTGCTGTCCACCAGGGCGACCCAGCCCGAGGTGGGGCCGGCCGCCGTCCGTGGCGGGGGCACGGCCGTCTGTTGGCGCGTGGCCATGGGCCCACCCCCCCGTGTGCCGTCGGGCGCTACCGCGCCGGCCCCGGAACCTCCGGCGCACCCTGCCGGGGAGTTGTGCCACCCGGGAGGTCCATCGCGCAAGGGGACGGCCGTCGTACGACCTCTAAGTGGTGAGCTGCCGCCACAGGCGCCGCAGCGGGGAGGAGGGTCCTGCGGCGGGGAGCGCGCCGGCGGCGGAGCACCCGGCCGCCGCGAGCGCGCCGGCCCGCTCGGGGTGGTCGAGGACCTCGGCCAGGGCCGTCGCCAGCGCCGTCGGGTCGTCGGGGGGCACGACCAGACCGGTCTCGCGGTGCCGGACGAGGAGGGGCGCGGCGACCGGTGCGGTGGCCACCACCGGTCGCCCGGCCGCGAAGGCGTCGAGGAGGCCGGGCACCAGGTGCTCCGGGCCGTCGTCGTGCTGCCGGTAGGGGAGGACCAGCACCCCGCTGCGGCGCACCGCCGCCCGGACCGCGGCGCGGGGGAGCAGCCCGCAGAAGTCCACCCGCTCGGCGAGGCCGAGGTCCTCGGCGCAGTCGCGCAGGTCCCGGCTCCAGGGGCCGCCGCCGGCGACCGTCAGGGACAGCGGCGGCCGGTCCTCGGCGAGCAGCCCGAAGGCGGTCAGCAGGGTGTCGACGCCGCCGGCCGGCGAGAGGGGGGCAACGCACAGCAGCAGGGGCGGGCGGGCCACCGTCCCGCACGCCGTCGCGCCCCACCCCTGCTCCGTCGGTCCCACGCGAGGGAGCAGATCAGCACCCCGGTGGACGGCGCACCTGGACGGGCGTCCTACGACGCGCGCCTCACCACAGCGTCAGCGAGCGGCGGAAGATCCCGGCGACGTCGTCCTCGGTGACGTCCTTGGGCGCGGTGGCCAGCAGTCGCTGCTGCTTCATCGTGCCCTGCACCAGGTCGGGGATGTCGCCCTCGTCGTAGCCGACCGCACCGATGCCGCCGGGGATGTCGATGTCGCGCATCAGCGCCGTCAGGACGGTCGGCAGGAACTGCGCGGGGTCGTCGGTCTGCTCGGCGCGCGGGTCCAGCAGGCGGGCGGCGCGCAGGTGCCGCTCGGGGTCGGCGTCGAAGGTGAAGCGGAACGCCTCGGGCGCGGTCAGCGCGACCGACATGCCGTGCGGCACCATCGGCTCGTCGGCCGGGTAGTCCTTGGGGTGGAAGTCCTTCACCCGCCCGGCGATCGGGTAGGCGTTGGCGTGCGGGATGTGCACGCCGGCGTTGCCGAAGCCCAGTCCCGCGAAGGTGGCGGCCATCGCCATCCGCCCGCGGGCCTCGGCGTCCTCACCGTTGTGCACCGCCGTGCGGAAGGACTCCGCCAGCAGGCCGAGCGCCCGCTCGGACCACATGTCGGCGATCGGGTTGGCGCCGCAGTAGGGCACCCGCTCCTCCGGCCGCTTGTGCTCGAAGGTCGTGTAGGGCCGCGCGGTGTAGCTCTCCAGCGCGTGGCAGAGGATGTCCATGCCGGCGGCGGCGGTCACCCCGGCCGGCTGGGTGCGCGTGAGCGCAGGGTCGACCACGGCCATGGTGGGCCGCAGCCGGGCGTGGCTGATCCCGGTCTTCACCTTCTGCGCCAGCACGTCGAGCACGCAGATCGTCGTGCTCTCCGCGCCCGTGCCGGTGGTCGTCGGGACGGCGACCAGGGGGTTGAGCGGGTTGACCGGTGCCCGGCCCTCACCGACCGGCTTGTTCACGTAGTCCATGAGCTCGCCGGGGTTGGTCGTGAGCAGGTTGATCGCCTTGGCGGTGTCGATGCTCGACCCCCCGCCCACGGCGACGATCGCGTCCCACGGGCCGTGCTCACGCGCCCAGCCGACGGCGTGCTCGAGGCTCTCGTCGGTGGGCTCGACGTGCGCCCCGTCGAAGACCAGCGCCTCGATGCCGAACTGGGTCATCTGGTCGGCGACCCGCTGGGGGTGCCCGGTCGCACCGACCCCGGGGTCGGTCACGACGAGCACCCGCTTGGCGCCGGTGAGGCTCAGGTCGTAGCCGATCTCGTCGGAGGCGCCGGGGCCGAACTTCAGTTGCGGAGCGCCGTAGGTGAACACGCTCTCGGGGTTCGCGGGGGAGTAGGTGGGCTGCGGCATGGCCCCTCCTCGGTCAGCGCTGACGGTCGGGTGCGGTACGCGTCTGTCGAGTCTGCTGCCGCAGCCGGGACGGGGCCAGCCCGCGGAGCGGCGCCCGATAGACCGCCGGCCTGGGAGGCCCCGGCCGCGACACGCGGACGGCCCCGGTGAGACATCTCGCAGTGTCACGAACAGATCACGCCGGGAGACTGGGCCGCGTGCTGGACTACCTCGTCGTCGGCGGACTGCTGACCGTCATCGCGTTCTGCCTGTTCATCCTGACCCGCATCCAGCCGGAGCAGCCGGCGCGCCAGCAGCACCGGTCACCCGGCGACGGGGGCACCACCCTGATGCCCGCGCAGGTCGCGCCGTCCCCGGCCGTCGCGCCGCGGCCGGCCGCCGCGCGGCCGGCCGTCCCGCGCTCGCACCGCGTCTCCGCCCAGCACTGACCGGCGTGGGGGGGGGGGGGGGGGGGGGGGGGGGGGGGGGGGGGGGGGGGGGGGGCGGGGGGGGGGGGGGGGGGGGGGGGGCGGCGGGGGGCGCTGGGGGGGGGCCGGGTCGTTGTGCTGCTTGT